>NZ_VOYA01000046.1:0-7930 GCF_013420465.1 Acinetobacter sp. YH01005
CGACCTCATTCGAGTCTAGACAAAATGACACCAAATGAGTTTTACTATGATCAGCTACCCCAACAAAACAAGGTGGCTTAACTAGAGCGGAATATCACTTATAAATACGCTTTTAGTTGTTCAAACATGTGGGACCACCTCTTAATGTAATCACTGCCAATCTTCTTACGCAATTGGTAAATAAAAACTTCGATCGCATTACTTTCCACTTCATCGCCCCATGCATAGAGCGATTCTTCGAGTTGGCTACGCGTCATAATATGCTCAGGATTCAACATCATCTTATGCAAAATTTGATATTCACGCGATGTCAGCGTAATCAATTCCGCATTTTTACGCAGCGTTTTGGCTAGTACATCTAAACTTAATTCCCCGAAAGTCAGAGAATTATCACGCTGCTGATGATGCAAACGTAATTGGGCACGTACCCTTGCTGACAACTCTTCCAAGCTAAAGGGTTTCACCAAATAATCATGGGCTCCCAGATCTAAACCTTCAACACGATCTGCAATACTGTCACGAGCAGTAATGAATAAAACTGGTGTAAGCGGATGCAACTGTACGATACGTTTTAAAATTTCATCACCAGTTACTTTTGGTAAGCCACGATCTAAAAGTATGCAATCATATTGATGTTGTTCTAAAGCCAAAATAGCGTGATCGCCTCGCTCAACCCAATCGACACTATAGCCATCCATTTCAAGCCATGTTTTTATACTGTCTGCTTGGGATGCATCATCTTCTGCCAATAAAATTCGCATCTTACCTACCCTATTTCTATGGTTCCGACTTCAGTGTATCGAACTTTTGCTCATATCTACTCATATCATAAAAAAACCACAGCTTGCTGTGGTTTTTTTCATGGCGCAGCACTGTATTGAATGACAGGCTAAATTAAAATTTTACTTGATCGACATCCACTTCAACACGTTTTGTTGGTTTGTAATCAATGTCGATTTCTCCAATGAGCGTTACCGGTGTTTTAGCTGAAATCGCTTTGCCTTGCCAAAGTTCATCATCAATATCCACTGTAATGCTGCCTGTGCTATCGCGGAACTGATATTTTTCATCGCCCATCGATTTCACAACATAACCTTTCAATTGAACTTTACTATCATCTTTTAAGCCTAAGGCATGTTTCACAGATGTGGTTTTCATCGGTGCAACTGCTGTTTGATTAACGGCTGTATTCGCGACTGCAACCGATGCCACACCTGCAAATGCTAAACCACATACCAATTGAGTGAATGTTTTCATCTTCGGTCTCTCTTACTGTGTCTATTTCGATAGCGCTATTTAAACAAAGCAAGATGAGTCGAATCTTAAGCTGCAAAGACGTTTTTATTTACTTTGATCGAACCATTAGTTGAGCGGCACGACACGCAGGACTTCTTCTAAAGTGGTTACCCCTGCAAGTACTTTACGCGCACCGGCAATTCGTAATGGCTCGACATGCTCTTTACGAGCCTGTGTACGTAGTTGGGTTAGATCTGCATTAGCACCAATCAATTGCTTGGTTTCAATACTGAGTGGCATAAATTCATAAATTCCCACACGGCCTTTATAACCCGTTTGACGGCATTCATCACAGCCCACCGCTTCGTAGACGAAATCAGGCATTTGAATCGCATATTCAAAGGTCAGATGTTTCCACTCTTGTTCATTGATAAAAGTCTCACGCTTACAATGTGGACAGAGTTGACGAACCAAACGTTGTGCCAAAACCCCTAAAATAGTCGCTGCCGTTAAAAAAGGCTGAATACCTAGGTCATGTAATCGCGTCAAACTCGATGGTGCATCATTGGTATGTAAAGTTGAAAGCACCAAATGACCTGTTAATGCAGCTTGGATCGCCATATTTGCCGTATCATGATCTCGGATCTCCCCTACCATGATAATGTCAGGGTCTTGACGCATTAAAGCCCGTACACCATCAGCAAAGCCCAGATCAATCCCTGTATTCACCTGCATTTGGTTAAAGCTTGGCTCTAACATCTCAATCGGGTCTTCAATGGTGCAGACATTCACTTCTTCAGTTGCTAATTGTTTGAGTGATGAATAAAGCGTGGTGGTCTTACCTGAACCTGTCGGACCAGTCACTAAAATAATACCGTGACTATGACTGGTTAAGGCCTTCCAATCATCCAGCAGACGCCCTTCAAAACCGAGCTGTTGGAAGCTACGTACCAAGACTTCAGGGTCAAAAATACGCATAACCAACTTTTCACCAAAAGCTGTTGGCAACGTCGATAAACGTAGCTCTGTTTCTTGGCCTTTGGGTGTACGGGTTTTTAAACGTCCATCTTGCGGCTTACGCTTTTCCGCCACATTCATCCGACCTAAGATCTTAATTCGCGAGACCACGGCTGTCAGGGTATTTGCGGGCATGTTGTAGATGGTATGTAATACCCCATCGATACGAAAACGCACCTTTCCTGTATCTTTACGCGGCTCGAGGTGAATATCACTTGCACCTTGTTCGAAGGCAAACTGTAAGACCCAATCGACAAGCTTCACAATATGCTGATCATTGGCATCTGGATTTTGTGTATCACCTAATTGTAATAGCGCTTCAACGCCTTTATTTTCACGGTCATAACTCGATGATTTTTGCGAATTACTGACCGCACGACTCACTTGGTAATATTCAACCAAATATCGCTGTAGTTGATCTGGACTGAGTAATACACGCTGAATCTTGCGTGGTAATACCGTTCTTTCTAAATTGGCAATCCATTCATTTTTATAAGGTTGATCCGTTGCAATCAACACATGCTCATTTTGTAATTCCACCGCTAAAATGCGATTTCGTACTGCAAATTCCTGCGACATAATGGCTGTCAGTGCAGGCACATCAGCTTTTAAAGGATCGATAATATAAAACGGTACACCTGACTTTTCTGCCAACCATTGACAGAGTCTATTAAGTGTTAAGGTAGACTGCGGATGACTCTGATCGACTAAATTAAAATTGGCAATCCATTGTAAAGGATGCCATTTCAACTGCTCACGCTGACGGTGCGTGGTTTGAATCAGCATTTTGTCGCGTTCAATAATACGTCCATCTTTTTGTAATTGGTCTAAACACCAAGAAGTGTCAATTTCAAAATTAAAAGTCATTGTTCTATGTTCCCCAAACATAAAACTACTATAGCAAAAAATTCTAAAGGCATGCTTGAGTCATTTGAGTTTTGCACATAGGTTTTCTGAAAGCATACTATTTTTTTTATTAATGAAAACATTAATAAATTTAAGCTATAATAAATTTGCCTCTCAGGGCTTTATAACAACGATATAAGAAGATTTATGATGAAAATAAAAATATTAGCAATTTATACGATGACTATTCTTAGCTTAACTGCCTGCGGCGGCGGCGGTGGAAGCTCTACATCTAATAATAATTCCAGTGAAAATCCACTAGTACCAAATGCTGCTTTCCAACAGTGGTCAACTTTTGAACTCGACAGTGAAAGTGATGTGCTGTCATACGAAAGTGATACTGCAACTATCGATAATGGTAAATTATATACTTCAGAAAGTAGCGATTCATTTATGGTCACAACGAATGGCTTGTATGATGAAGGATCTCTACACAGTTCGTATGGCTATCTGAATGGCAATATATCCATTGCAAATAATGTGTGGACGCTAAGTCCTCATTCCTCTATTAATTCATCAGGTCTAAAAATTACAACAACAATGAAATCTTTCAATCTTGAAGGTGAAATCATTGCCTCTCAAGTTGATGCCTATAATTATTGGATCATAAAAAATAATATTACTGATTCAAGCAACTATATTTCTAACGATGCTCTCAAATACTTAACAGCTATTTCAAATATTAAGTTTCCCGCTGGTTCTCGCTGTTTACAATTAAATAAAGTATCAAATAGTGAACAGTATTTAGATTTAACAGATTCCTCAGATAGTGAAAGTCAAAGTTTTTTAGCTGACTGGTGGGCTGATCTTAGTACAGATATTACTGCGAAAAAATACATCATGAAAGATACTGTAGCCTATACCGTAGCTGATGATGAGAGTGAATATGGCGTAGCTCAATATAAAAATCGTTTCTATGACGCTTACCCATCTCCTAAAGGAGTGGAATACAATATGCAGGATTTAATTAAGATTATTGATAATTGGATAAATACTTCAACAAATCCTACTCAAAAAACTCAATTTTTAGAGTTTAAACAATTAGCTGAGAACTCTTGCAGCATGTATAACGATGTTGCTCTTAACGCAATCAAACAAAGTTTTGCAGCAAATAAATAATTTACACATTTAATAAAAAAGGAGCTGAAAGCTCCTTTTTTATTGAGATATTTCAACAATCAAAACATGTTGTTTACTGACCTGAAATTTCACATTCAATCCACCAAACAACATGCCGTACACACGTTCATCATCATGCTGATAGGCAGGACGTGGATCTAAACTCAATACCTGCTCAAGTTCAGCCCTTAATTGCGCGGTTAAATTGCCATTATTCAAAAATACCTGTTTTTGTTGCTCAGCGTGCTCTGACCAAATCACAGATTTTCTTTCTGGCTCATCCTGCGCATAACCACTTTGTGCACCCATCACTGCATCTGAATACTGAATATACGGTTTGATATCTAAAATTGGTGTTCCATCCAACAAATCACTACCGACCACATAGACTCGTACCGATTTTCCGACTTTTTTCACCCCTTTGAGCTGCACAACCGACAAGCCCATAGGTGACGGCCGGTACATACTTCGTGTCGCAAATACCCCGATTTTTTGATTACCACCTAAACGAGGTGGACGAACTTGCGGACGAAATTTTGTCGAATCTGCATTTTTATTTTCATGAAACTGCCAAATCAACCAAAGATGACTAAAATCATCAATCCCCTCAAAAGCCAATAAATCGTTATAAGGTTCTACCATTTCAATATAAGATTCGACTTGCACCAAATTTGGCTGACGTGGAATACCAAATTTTTCTCGGTAGGGAGATTTCATATACCCGATAATTGGCATTTTAAGCTCAGACATAATCACTTTTTCTGATAAGTTCAATTAAATATATTCAGTTTATCGAGAATGATTTTAGATTAGAATAGTAAGCTGTTCTAATTTGATAATTTTATTGAGACCTTTAATGGCTGCTTTTAACGTCGAAAAGATTACTCACGTCCACCATTGGAATGACACTTTATTCTCTTTTAAAACCACTCGCGATACAGCGTTACGTTTTAAAAACGGTCAATTTGTGATGATCGGCCTTGAAGTAAATGGTAAGCCTTTAATGCGCGCTTATTCTATTGCAAGCGCAAACTATGAAGAAGAATTAGAGTTTTTCTCTATTAAAGTTCCAGATGGTCCTTTAACGTCTATTTTACAAAAAGTAAAAGTTGGCGATGAAATTTTAGTGTCTAAAAAACCTACAGGCACTTTAGTTCTAGATGACTTAAACCCTGGTAAAAACTTATACCTACTTTCTTCTGGTACAGGTCTTGCACCGTTCCTTTCTGTGATTCGTGACCCTGAAACTTACGAACGTTTTGAAAAAATCATTGTTGTACATGGTACTCGTTTCATTTCGGAATTGGCTTATCAAGATTTAATCTTAGATGAAATTCCTAACCACGAATTCTTTGGTGAATTAGGCGCGAAAGAAAAATTGGTTTACTACCCTACTGTAACTCGTGAAGAATTCCATACTCAAGGCCGTGTAACTACTGCCATTGAATCTGGTCAACTTTTCGAAAAAATCGGTCTACCACGCTTCAACCCTGAAACTGACCGCGCAATGCTTTGCGGTTCACCTGCATTCCTAGACGACGTTGCTGCACTACTTGACCAGCACGGTTTGAAAGAATCTCCTAAGATGGGCGTTCTAGGCGACTACGTGATTGAACGTGCATTCGTTGAAAAATAATTAGCTGTAAATTAAAAAGCGCATGTCATCATGCGCTTTTTTTTATCTATATGCCACTCATGACTGATACAGCTATTTTTCTTCTTTTACCTTCAATTCATCAATAATTTTTGCTCTCCACTCTAAACCTTTCTCAGTAGCATCAGGTAATTCATTCGATAAATTAATTTCCACACTGTCATCTGGATATATATGTACAGCTAAATATTTTTTATCTTTTAAATTTTCATTCGTCAATGTGGGGACATTGGTTGCAATATGCTTTTTAGAGCTATTACCTTCTCCCCATTTAATATATTGAGCTCCTGTTATCACTGCTGATCTTTTCGTTCCACTACCTAGCCCTCCACCTAACTCCTCTCCATTTAATTCAACAATATAAGGAATATAACTTGCATCATAACCATAAGATGTTGTCGTCAACACATAAGTTTTTGTTGAATGAGTATTACACCCTATTAAACTCATTGCTGAAAGCATAATAAGCATTAAATTCTTTTTTAAAACTTTCATCATTATCCTTTAAAAAATATTGGGTTTTAATTTATTTAATTAAAAATAATAATCAAAGAAAATTAAAAATATTATCCATTAGAAACGAAGAACCAAAAGGAAACTCTATCCTATTTATCACCAGTAAACTGCCAATATATATTCGCATCCATTCCAAAATGCCCCGAATGGCATCTACTTATTCAGTCAGATACCAAATCGTTAATCCCCAAGGGTTATCTTTACTCTCAGGCATAACATCACCCTGTTTAAAATGACGTTTTTCCATGTTATTCGCAGGACTATACCATTCACCTGTTTTAAGGCAAATTTGACCTGCTTCGCATTTTAATGTTTTTGTACTTGGATTACTTATATCCTTCTCGCAAGGTACAAATTCTCGGGCAAATTTAACCAAATCTTTTGGATAAATCATATGTGTTATTTCGCTATCATCTAAATCTAGCAAATAAACGTAAGCAGCAGCTTCTATAGCCCAATAGCCAAAATAACCTCCATTTTCCATTTTATGTAAGTCATACCATGGAGCACTTTCAAATGCTGGATACCATAATTTCAAATATTCCTGTATATCTTGAATACTCTCTTCTTTAGTATCTCTATATTTACTAAAAATTAATGGGCGATATGGATTATCAAAAAACCATTGATCTACATCATATCTATCCGTCAACTCAAATGATAAAAAGTCCTCATACAGCGTATCTAATTGTTCTGTTTGCTCATGGTAAATTTTGTCTTGCATCGCTGCAATACGTGGTAATAAGTCTCTTCTATGTAATAGATAATACAATCCTATCAACTGCAGACATCTTTCGTACTCATCTATAGCGGTAAAATAAAATGGCGCCCAATCATTATCTTTTTCTGCAGCTCTTAATGCGATTGTATATTTTTCATAAGCAATTATTACATCTTCAAAAATTAATCTTAAATCTAAAATCTCATATCCTGGCGTCAATAATAGCGAAAATAAATTATATGAGTACTCAGCATGAGTGCTCATTGCTAACTTCTTTTTTTCTTCAAGGTTATCGCAACTTCCCCCTACATTATTAGCCCAATAATCAATATATTCTCTATAATGATCAGCAAACGTGATAAAATTATCCTCAGTTAAAAAAAGCTGTCTTTTCTTTTTATCAAAAACCATTCTGATTCCCAAAAATAATGCCCCGAAGGGCATGTTTTATTTATTCCTCTCCATTAAAATACCAGTACACTTCACCCCAATCTGTTTCAGAAAGTGTTGGTAACATTTCACCTCTTAACACATGAACGCGTGAATCCACTTGTGCAGGGGTTGTCCAATAGCCCGTTTTTGGAGATTTTTCGCCAGCTTTGACTTTTAATACAGTTAGATTGTCTTGGGTTACTGAACCGTACCGGGTTTGTCGGAGACATTTTTATTTAAGTTAGGCCACGTGACCTAACGGGTTAATCTTATCATAGTACATTGCTTCAAACTCAAAAGGCGATACATAACCCAATGCGCTGTGTACA
>NZ_VOYA01000047.1:0-7821 GCF_013420465.1 Acinetobacter sp. YH01005
TCATTCGAGTCTAGACAAAATGACACCAAATGAGTTTTACTATGATCAGCTACCCCAACAAAACAAGGTGGCTTAACTAGAGCGGAATATCACTTATAAATACGCTTTTAGTTGTTCAAACAAGTGGGACCACCTCTCTTATAGCTTCCGAATATATCAATTAATGATGCAATTTAAGTCGACAGGTTATTGCAACATTCCCCTTAAAGAATTGCGTAAAATACTTTCTTTAGAAAGTCTATATTCAAATGCTGCTGATTTAAAAAGGCGTGTGATTGATGCTGCATGTACTGAAATTAATGAAAAATCCCCTTATACGGTTAAATATGAGCTAATTAAAAAGGGCAATAAATTTCATAGTCTTGAGCTAAAATTTAAGAAGAAAAATGCAGAAAAAGAGCAATTAAGATGCCCTGACACAATTGATATGTTTGAAGAACAGAAAAATAACTTCCTTAAACTGTCTGATGCTCAGGTTGATAGTTTTGGTAATCAATTATCAGAACTTTCTGAATTAAGTTATTTAGCTAGAGAGGGTGAAAGCTACAAAGATTTAGCATTAAGGCTTAAAACAATGCTTCGAGATCCTGACCAACAACCACAGCTTCTTCCATATTTAAAAAAACTAGGATTTAAACCATGATTGAGTTAGATAATTTTAATTTTGATGAAGAAGTTGCCAAATTCAATGATGTTATTTTCAATCAGAGTAATGAAGTAAAAGCAAAGATATTGACTGGATATTTAAGCTCTATTATTGATGTTGAGATTAAACATTTTGATGATTTCAATGATCATAAAACAGTGCTTAAAGATATTGAAAGCAAAGTAACCTTTGCTATCAATATGCTAAAAACAATACAAAATTAATTATGGCAGATTAAATAATTTTCTATCCCGATCTTCTGTTAAATACTCGTTGATGCCAGCGAGTATTTTTTGTTTCTCTGCTTCATCTTCCATTTTCTTGAGCAAGTAAGAACCCAGTAAAATTTTACGTCTGGTATCGTTTTTTCGATTTTGTTCTTTCTGTTTTGCCTTTTCACGAGCGTCTTTAGCCTGCTTTTGAGCTTTAAGCTGCTTTAAGCGTTCTTCCTGTTGCTTTAAGCGTTCTTCCTGCTTAGCAATTCTCTGTTCTAAAGATTCATTTGTCATTGTAATTCCCATACCTAAAAAACCATTCAAGCATAGGATACCTGCCATTGAGATTCAATGCCTTCCTAAGCTATAATGGTTTTCCAGAATGGCGCACTTTACCAAACTAATTTCATTAAGTTTGGAAGTCCGAAAGGGGATACCCCTTTACCCCATAAAATTATTTTGTTGTTGTTGAGAAAAGACAAATGAGCCACCTCCGCGCTTCATCAGAAAACTGAAGGAACCTCCATTGAATCGAACTAATATTTTTTTTGGTGAATCGCATTCTGACTGGTTGCCTGTCAGAGGCGGAGAATCTGGTGATTTTGTTTTTCGACGTGGTGACGGGCATGCCTTCGCGAAAATCGCACCTGCTTCCCGCCGCGGTGAGCTCGCTGGAGAGCGTGACCGCCTCATTTGGCTCAAAGGTCGAGGTGTGGCTTGCCCCGAGGTCATCAACTGGCAGGAGGAACAGGAGGGTGCATGCTTGGTGATAACGGCAATTCCGGGAGTACCGGCGGCTGATCTGTCTGGAGCGGATTTGCTCAAAGCGTGGCCGTCAATGGGGCAGCAACTTGGCGCTGTTCACAGCCTATCGGTTGATCAATGTCCGTTTGAGCGCAGGCTGTCGCGAATGTTCGGACGCGCCGTTGATGTGGTGTCCCGCAATGCCGTCAATCCCGACTTCTTACCGGACGAGGACAAGAGTACGCCGCAGCTCGATCTTTTGGCTCGTGTCGAACGAGAGCTACCGGTGCGGCTCGACCAAGAGCGCACCGATATGGTTGTTTGCCATGGTGATCCCTGCATGCCGAACTTCATGGTGGACCCTAAAACTCTTCAATGCACGGGTCTGATCGACCTTGGGCGGCTCGGAACAGCAGATCGCTATGCCGATTTGGCACTCATGATTGCTAACGCCGAAGAGAACTGGGCAGCGCCAGATGAAGCAGAGCGCGCCTTCGCTGTCCTATTCAATGTATTGGGGATCGAAGCCCCCGACCGCGAACGCCTTGCCTTCTATCTGCGATTGGACCCTCTGACTTGGGGTTGATGTTCATGCCGCCTGTTTTTCCTGCTCATTGGCACGTTTCGCAACCTGTTCTCATTGCGGACACCTTTTCCAGCCTCGTTTGGAAAGTTTCATTGCCAGACGGGACTCCTGCAATCGTCAAGGGATTGAAACCTATAGAAGACATTGCTGATGAACTGCGCGGGGCCGACTATCTGGTATGGCGCAATGGGAGGGGAGCAGTCCGGTTGCTCGGTCGTGAGAACAATCTGATGTTGCTCGAATATGCCGGGGAGCGAATGCTCTCTCACATCGTTGCCGAGCACGGCGACTACCAGGCGACCGAAATTGCAGCGGAACTAATGGCGAAGCTGTATGCCGCATCTGAGGAACCCCTGCCTTCTGCCCTTCTCCCGATCCGGGATCGCTTTGCAGCTTTGTTTCAGCGGGCGCGCGATGATCAAAACGCAGGTTGTCAAACTGACTACGTCCACGCGGCGATTATAGCCGATCAAATGATGAGCAATGCCTCGGAACTGCGTGGGCTACATGGCGATCTGCATCATGAAAACATCATGTTCTCCAGTCGCGGCTGGCTGGTGATAGATCCCGTCGGTCTGGTCGGTGAAGTGGGCTTTGGCGCCGCCAATATGTTCTACGATCCGGCTGACAGAGACGACCTTTGTCTCGATCCTAGACGCATTGCACAGATGGCGGACGCATTCTCTCGTGCGCTGGACGTCGATCCGCGTCGCCTGCTCGACCAGGCGTACGCTTATGGGTGCCTTTCCGCAGCTTGGAACGCGGATGGAGAAGAGGAGCAACGCGATCTAGCTATCGCGGCCGCGATCAAGCAGGTGCGACAGACGTCATACTAGATATCAAGCGACTTCTCCTATCCCCTGGGAACACATCAATCTTACCGGAGAATATCGTTGGCCAAAGCCTTAGCGTAGGATTTCGCCCTCTCCCGCAAACGACCCCATGTGGGCGGTAAAATCAGCTATGTCCGTATTCCCTCACCTGAAGACTTCTGGTGATGAAAATGGCATCCCCACCCGGAAACTGGAAAACCCGCTATAAAGCCAGTGATCTTGCAGACCATCAAAGATTAGAAATGACCTGCAAGAAATGTAACCGCCTTGTTTATATCAATAAGGCAATGATCAGCTCAATTCGAGGACACGAGCAATTATATTTGGACGAAGTTGAACGACGCGCACGCTGCAAAGCTCAAAATTGCCGTGGCACCATGCGCATGGCAATGGTGCGTCTTGATGAACTCAGCGGTTTTATTGGCGGGATTGCTTGATCTCCCGCCAAGATTTTAAGATCGCAATAAACTGGCTGACTGGCGCAATAATGGTATAGCAATAAGATAAAGGCTTGCTGCGACGAGCCAAACCCAACCATCCCACTGCCCCGCGGTTAAGCCATAAAGCGTCGTAAATCCGACCGGCCCGATAATCGAGGTTATATTCGTCAACCCCGTTAAAGTTCCCTGTAAAGCACCTTGTTTTTCATCGCAAACAAGACCTGAAATAATGGCCTGCAAAGCAGGCATACCAATGCCGCCTGTGGCCAGCATAAAAATTGCCGGCAGAACCATCCAGCTTTGCGTGATAAAAGCCAGCAATAAAAACCCGCACATATCAGCGCCCATTCCAAGCAGCAACACACCGCGGTCACCCAGTCGCTTTGAAAGAGTGCCGGTTAAAACAGCTTGTACGAATGTATGTGCTGCACCAAAAACGGCCAGCGACACACCTGCTGTGCCAATATCCCAATTCAAGCGCTGTTCGCCATAAATCACCCACAAAGCGGCGGGCGCCTGCCCAATCAGCTGCATAAGAAAAAACAACGCAAAAAAGCTGGCAAGTCCCTGAACTGCAAAATTGAAGCGAAAGCCTTCAAACAAATTGATTTTGGCTGGCTGTCCTTCAGGCGGTTGTGACGGCGTTTTGGGCAACAAGAAAGCCACCAAACAAAAGGCAATTGCATTGAGAAGAGCCCCTGCCACAAAGGGCGCATGCACAGATATATCACCAAGAACACCGCCAATAGCAGGCCCTGCAATCATACCTGCACCAAAACACGCCCCCATAAAACCAAACCAACGCGCACGTTCTTCCTGTTTAGTTGTATCAGCGATAATTGATGCCGCGATTGCACCAGTTGCTCCGGTAACACCTGAGATAATCCGGCCGATATAAAGCACCCATAAAACAGGCGCTGCCGCCATTATGCTATAATCAATCGTGGCACCTAAAAATGAAACCAGCAAAATAATCCGCCGTCCATAGCGGTCAGATAACCGCCCTAAAACGGGCGCGCAAAAGACCTGCATAAACGCATAAAGCGATAAAAAAACACCATAGTGAAATGCTGTTTGCTCTGCCGGTACAAATTCATTTAATAAAGCCGGAACCACCGGCATGATTAATCCCAAACCAATCGCATCAAGCGCGACAACAATGAGTGCGGTTATAAGTGATTTTGACATAGATGTGACTTTTATTTATCATTGATAAGTTGGCGATAATAAACTTTATCAACGATAAATTGTCAAGAGGTAATGCAATAAAATGACCAAATTGGATCGTGAGACCGTTATTCAGGCTGCACTTGAACTTCTCAACGAAGTCGGTGTTGACAATTTAACAACGCGAAAATTGGCCGAGCGCCTGAAGGTGCAGCAACCTGCTCTTTATTGGCATTTTCGCAATAAGCGCGCCCTGCTTGATGCCTTATCTGAAGCCATGTTAGAAAAAAATCACACCCGCACCGTGCCTCAGACAGGAGAAGACTGGCGTGTCTTTTTAAAAGAAAATGCACTCAGCTTTCGTAGCGCACTGCTTTCTTATCGTGATGGCGCACGCATTCATGCGGGCACACGCCCAACCAGTGCGCAATATGAGCGCGTGGAAAAACAGATCAGATTTTTATGTGAGAGCGGATTTGAACAGCCCGATGCCGTACGGGCATTAGTGATTGTCAGTCATTATACGACGGGCTCTGTCAGTGAGCAGCAAGCAGCCCTCGAAGATAGTTCTGAACGCAAACAAGCCTCAAAAGAAGCCCCTGCACAGCCATCACAGTTTCTATCTCATGCCTTTGATACATTCGATGCGGAAGGTGCCGATTTTGCCTTTGAATATGGATTGGATGCTTTAATTTCCGGTCTGGAAATGAAGAAAGCCACAAAATAACTTAGCAGATGCAACATAAAAAAGCCCCGCAAAGCGAGGCTTTTAAAATGATTAACTTAAAGATTATGCTTTTGGTGCAGCTTTTGGTTTGCGTGTTGAATAGACGACAAAGAACCCTGCAACCAAACCATAACCAAGCCATTTAAATGGCAGTATATCCGCATCTTCGCTGCGGATTGCACGTACCGCAACCGTGCCCGGACGTGTTTCCACACCCGCTTTACCACTGCTTTGAGCCGCTTCAATCTGATCAGGTGAGACGACCCATTCACGGCCTGTATATTTATCATAGGCCATAAAACCAAAGCCCACGATGAGTGCGGCGATTGCGCCTGCAATCAAACGAATGCGCATATTCATATCAAATTTCCATTATTTAATCTTGTTCAGCTTTTAAGCTGACAACAGCAAAAACATCAATTAGCAAAGCCGATCACTTATTATTATCTAATTCAAAATCACAAAATGGGGTCGTTTGCGGGAGGGGGCGGAATCCTACGCTAAGGCTTTGGCCAGCGATATTCTCCGGTGAGATTGATGTGTTCCCATCCGAGCGGCGAAACATGGGCCAAGAGATCGGGCGATAGCAGCTTTCCATCGCGTTTCTGGTTTGCAACGACCTCGCCGAGCTTCATGGTGTTCCAGAAGATGATGATGGCGGCGAGCAGATTCATGCCGGCGATGCGGTAATGCTGGCCTTCGGCGGAACGGTCGCGGATTTCACCGCGGCGGTGGAAGCTGATTGCCCGCTTCAGCGCATGATGAGCTTCGCCTTTGTTGAGCCCGATCTGGGCACGCCGTTGGAGTTCGGCATCCAGAATCCAGTCGATCATGAACAGGGTGCGCTCGACGCGACCGACTTCCCGCAGGGCTGTCGCGAGCTCGTTCTGCCGCGGATAGGAGGCGAGTTTCCGCAGAATCTGGCTTGGCGCGACGGTCCCGGCAGCAATGGTGGCGGCGATGCGCAGGATGTCGGGCCAATTGCGCTCGATCATGGCTTGGTTGACCTTTCCGCCGATCAACGCTCGCAGGTGCGCCGGGGCGGCCGACGGATTGAACGCGTAGAGCCGTTTGGATGGCAGGTCGCGGATGCGCGGAGCGAACCGGTAGCCGAGAATGGCACATGCGGCAAAGACGTGATCGGTGAAGCCGCCCGTGTCGGTGAACTGCTCGCGGATATGGCGTCCAGCATCGTTCATCAGCAGGCCATCGAGGATGTAAGGCGCTTCGCTTGCCGTTGCAGGAATCACCTGGGTTGCGAACGGCGCATATTGGTCGGAGACGTGGCTATAGGCTTTCAGGCCCGGGGTATTGCCATATTTCGCGTTGACCAGGTTCATGGCCTCACCTTGCTCTGTAGCGACGAAGAACTGTCCGTCGCTCGAAGCCGACGTGCCCATGCCCCAGAACCGGGCCATGGGTAACGCTGCCTGTGCCTCGACCACCATGGCCAGCGCCCGGTCATAGGCTTCGCCCTCGACATGCCACCGTCCAATGCGGATCAATTCCCAGAAGGTGTGGGTGTTTGTCGCATCCGCCATTTTGCGCAAGCCGAGGTTGATCCCTTCCGCCAAGATAACGTTCATTAGCCCGATCCGGTCAGCGCAGGGTGCTCCTGTGCGCAGATGGGTGAACGCTTCGGTGAAGCCGGTCGCCGCATCCACCTCCAGCAGGAGATCGGTGATGCGCGTGGGCGGGATCTGCTTGTAGAGATCGAGCACCAGATCTTCGGCGCCTGTCGGCGCGGCGGCTTCGAGTTTCTCGATATGCAGAACGCCGTTTTCAATCGACCCGCCCGGGATCGTGCCTGCGCGAGCGGCACGGCCAAGCTCGCGCAACCGCATGTCGAGGCGAGCTTGCCGGTCTGCCAGCCATTCCTCCGGCCGCAATGGCACAGCGAGACGACCGCCTTCCGCGATGGATTGTGCCGGAACGAGTGCGTGTTTCAGATCGCCATAGCGCCGGGACCTAGTAAGCCAGACATCTCCGGAGCGGAACGCATCGCGCAGATGGAACAGCACCGCGATCTCCCATAGGCGAGCGTCGCCAGCCCTCTGGGCCCGAAGGTGGCGATGCCATTTCGAGCTGGGCCGCAAGAAGCTGGTCATCGCGGCATCGTTCAAACCGGTACGAAGGGCCGTCACCGCTTCCAGAAGCGGCAGTGCAACGGGCGCAGCTCGCAGATCGAGCAGGCGCAACATGCGTGGAGCGTATCGGCGGAAGCGGTGATAACCGTCGAGCACATGATTGAGCGGATCGTCGGCCATGGTGGCGGTCAGCCTGGTTGCCATTGCAACAAGGGTTTTTAAGCCGTCCCACCCTGACCCACTCGCGATGGCACTGTTGCAAATAGTCGGTGGTGATAAACTTATCATCCCCTTTTGCTGATGGAGCTGCACATGAACCCATTCAAAGGCCGGCATTTTCAGCGTGACATCATTCTGTGGGCCGTACGCTGGTACT
>NZ_VOYA01000048.1:0-7373 GCF_013420465.1 Acinetobacter sp. YH01005
CTAGACAAAATGACACCAAATGAGTTTTACTATGATCAGCTACCGCAACAAAACAAGGTGGCTTAACTAGAGCAGAATATCACTTATAAATACGCTTTTAGTTGTTCAAACAAGTGGAACCACCTCTTTGTAATACGGATAATCGAACAAATGACTAATAGCGAAAAGGTCTTAGCTAAAGCTGTTTTAGCAACAGCCAAAAAAATGGGGCTAACATATGATCAGCTTGCCATGATTCTTGGTATAGATTTATCAAGAACCAATATAGATTGCAGCAAACTTTCATTATTACAAAAAGAAATTGCTCTAAAACTTATACGTATAACAGTTGCTCTAGATTCTCTTATAGGTGGAGATATATCAATGATGCAACACTTTATGAAATCTCCAAATAAAATAACAAAAGGCATTCCATTGGATCAAATCCAGAATATTTCTGAGCTTGAGATTGTTTTACAATTTGTAGAAGGCCTCCAAGCTAAACCATAATATATGCAAGGCTTCATTACTTATAAACTTGAGTTATGGCCCGATCTAATTATTCAAGTGCAAGATATAAGAAACATCCTTTCTCAAGATAAGTATTCTAAAAGCGGTCATTTCAATTTTGGGCTTACAATTGAATGAATTTCGTATAAGAGATTTTATGTTAAAGACTTTCAATAGAGAGTACAGTGATAAAGCGATCATTTGGCTATTAAAATATAGTTAAATAATCGCTTTTTTATCGTTTACCTATAGGCTAGTGATAAAATTATTTCCGATCTAACCAAGATAAAAAACTAGGGCTAAGATTCAATTTAACTGCTGGAGTTAATAGTGAATAAAAAATGATTTACGAACAAGTTTTAATCAGTTTGCAGTATATAAAGCTCATTAAAATTTAATTTTTTCTTAAAATATAAATTAAGTAACTGATCAAGTTTCGCATAATCTATTATTTTTTTAAGATTTAAGGTAATTTGAAATATACTATACCAATCATCCATAGGTGAATTATCTCTCCATTTATCACCATATGAATCATCTCTTTCAACATTAATCACGATGTCCTTATAATCTGAAGATTCTTCTCGATCATCAACTATCGCAAAGAAAAATACCTGTTCTTTATTATGATTCACACATGATAATAGAGAATAAAAAGCATCTGGATCATTCCGTCTTGCATCATAATAATCTGATGAAAATTCCCAATTATTTATTTCATCTTTAGGAATATAAGCTTTCACAATATTTAAGATCATTAATCTAGCAGCACAATATTCATCATAATTAACATAATAATTATTAAAAGGATACTTTGGATGTTTTTTAAAAAAACTAATTATTTCTTCTGTTTTATATTTCATTTAAGCACTCTTTAGAATTAATCCTGTTCTGATATCAATATCAATTCGCCTTGAATCACCCATAACTCGATCTTGCTTATGAGTTCCATCAAAACTAAAACTCCATTTACTAACACCTACCCCACCTGGAGTATTTTTTGTCATCCAAGAAACTAAATTATTATATGCCGTTGTTGCCCCTTTCTCATAATCAACTTTCTGCCCTTTTTTCTTATCCGGACTATGACCTTTTAAACCTATCATTTGTACCCGAACTGATTTTGCATATAATTTACATAAAGTTAACGAAGGTGGAGCAGGTAAATCTACCCATGCTGAATTAGCCTCAGTTGCTGTAACAATCATCTGGTTTGTTTTTGCACCATTTTGTGCTTGAATTCGACCATTATGCTTTTGTTTATTACAATTAGAATTATTAGGATTACAAGTTCTATTTAACTTATCTATTTCATCTTTAATATTTTGTAATGCTAGTGCTTTTTGATAATCAGAAATATTTCCTTTCTCTCTTTGTATTTGTTCCTCTGCTGTTTCTAATGCACTATTTAAAGCACCTAATAGTACTATCACCCAATGTAGATGGAGTTAATATACCGATCAATATGCACCAACCGGATTAGTTCTCGCTCCAACTCTAGCAGCTTCACCCGCTTTTTCTACGGCTGTTCCCCATCCACCTAGACTACTAATATCTGCTGCTACTGCCATGTTTCTTTCTCCAAAGCAGCATAAAATTTTTGAGATTCAGAATTATTTAAGCAACTTTCTACAATTCCTGCTAAAACATCAATTCTTAAATACGGAGGCCATAATTTTTCTTCTAAAATACCTCTATTCCAATTATCATCATCTATATTGTTCTTATTTAAAATAAAACAAATTTCTCCATATACCGCACACCACTTATTATAGTCAGCATCTTCTTCCATTCCATTTAAATATTTCTTTACACGCCCCTGTGCAATAAATAAAAAATCAACACCTCTTTTTTCATCATTATTAAAATATTTTTCAGAAAAAAAAGGAAATTTCATTTTCAATCTATTCCAATTCCATAGAGCTAAATCTTCTTCACGGCTATTTGAAAATATATCAATCTGCTCTTGAGTAAACTTTATTGTCATATCAAAGACTCACTATATTATGCAAAGTACTATCGAATTCTTGATACCACCAATTACTAATTGGTTTTAATAAAACCATATAACTTTCATCATCTAACATTTTGTTAAGTATTTTAATAATTGCTGGATCATAAAATCTAAATAAAGCTAGCTCCTCACTAGGTAGCTCTGCCTGTAAAAAAGGCTGTAAATGTTGAATTAGTTGTTGTTTAGATAAAGAAGTTTCAATAATTGAAAACATCCCTATTGTTTCACCAACAACAAGTTTTTTTTGTAATAACTCACTAGATTCCTTTGTGATTGGTATTAATAATGGAGATACTTCTAAAGGAGATGTTTCATCAATAGTATTTTCAAATAAATTACCAATTTTTTTTTGTTCTGATTTAGAAAGCTTATTCAACCACTGCTTAATGTATAAATGATTCTTTGCTGTATCTAAAAGCATAAAAAAATTATTATTATCTTCAGTTTCAAAATTTATTTGTTTAAAAAAATCAATACTATTCATATTTATATTTCTCTATGTACAAATGGCATGGATTTTCTAGCTGCATCCAATAAACAAGGAATACAAATTTTGCTTGAAATATTTGGAAACTGAAAATTATATTTAGTACCTGATAAAAATTTTATTTGCGCTGATTTTATTTCTATTAAACCAGGGCTATTTATTTCTATGGATCCATTCGTTTTAATTTTAATAAACCCTCCACCACATGTCAGCATAATCTCTTTTTTGGCTGCAATTGTTATTGAATTTTCGGTACTCATAATTTTACAATCTTTCAAAGATGCTAATTCTAAAGCATCATTTTGAGCATGTATTTTTACATCACCCTGTGTGGCGAAAGCATTTATTCCTTTATCTTGTGCATATAAACTTAGCCCCTTAGATGCATGAGCAGTCAATTCACCTGAAGAGTTTAAATCTAACTGTTTGCCAGATATTACTTTTAAGCTTTCTTTTGCAACATGTGTTTGATTACTTTGACTCACCGAAATTATATCTTTAGGTGAACTTATTAAAATATTTGGTTCTTCAAATTTCTCTAAAGTTGATTCAACCTGTTGAACTAAATTCGAACTAATTTGATAATTTTCATCTTGAAAAACTTTACTTGTACGTGCATTTTTTTCTAAAACTTTTAATTGTTCAAGTGAATCAGATAACTGTGATAACAATTCCTTTATATTCAATTGAATATCTGATGCATTATCTTGTGTTGTTGAACTAATTAATAGACCTTTCCCCGCACGAACAGCACCCCACTGATCTGTTCTTAATTCAAACCCTTCACCACGCCCATCACTTTCCGCTTGTTCTTTTGGATGACTTAAGTTCCCTAAGTTAAGCTGTGTAGCCACATGACTGCTGTGCAACTGAGCACTAATTTGCCCTGTGGTATCGTCAAAGCGCAGTTGGTTAAAACCTTCTCCACCCACTTCTTTAGAACGAATACCACTGAGTTTTTTGGTATCAGGCAATTGCCCTTTAATATCAAACTTGGTCGGGTTTCTTTGTGCTTCATGGATACGACCAGTGACAAAGGGTCTATCAATATTGCCGTCAAAGAAATCTATAACAACAATTTCATCTTTACGCGGTAAGAAACGTGCCCCATAGCCTTCGCCAGCCCAAGGCGTGAGTACATCGACCCAAGCTGAATCTGTGTCATTGTCATTGCTTCCAGCACCACCATCATGGCTATGGTCCTCATTTCGAGTAAACAGGAAACGAACTTTAATCCTTCCCCATTCATCGACATAGATTTCTTCACCATCACTGACCACACGTGCGCGTTGTACATAGGCTGTAGGACGATGGATGAGTGGATCATATTCAGGAACCACATCAATATTACGACGGATTACCGTCAGTTCATTGGCTTGGCGTTCTTGTGCACTGTCTTTACTGCTTGACCAATGACTATATTTTAAGAGTTGTTCGAGCTGATCACGTAAATCTTTGGGTAAATTATTTTGATTATAAAAACGTTTTTTTAAGATCAAGAATTCTTTATCTTGCCCACTGTGATTTTGATCGAGTTCAGGATGCTCATTGAGTTGGAACCAATAGCCCACTTGGGTATCACGAACACTGCTATAGGCAGTGAAGTATTTTGATTGTAAGGCTTGATATTGATTCAGTTGCGTATTGAGCTTTTCAATTTGCGCATTACTAGATTTAGTTGCTTGGTCATCACCATTTAAATCACTAATCCACGCAGGGGAAATATGCCAAGCCTGCTCTAGGCTTAAACTTTCATTGCCCTGTTGACTACTGTGTTTATGTGAACTTAAAACAGATCCAGCCCCTTCTTCTTGAGACAAGGCATCGGCTTGCCAACGTTGTACATGAATGGCTGTAGGCTGTAATTGACGTTGTGCAATAAAACTGGTGATACTATCGAACTGTTCTGTGGCATTTGAACGATGATAGCGAATCACACGACGATTTAAGGCAGAATATTGTGCATTTGAATCAATGAGACGTAACTTTTGTGCTTGAATACTTTGTAGTGGACTCGCCACTATATAGCTAGCTTCATCGACTAACCAAGATATCCCAGACTCTCTGAGCAAGCGAAATACATACTCTGCATCGCTTTCTGAGCTCTGCATAGAGAATGGTCGAACATCATAGTCTTGGCTTAAACCACTGAGATCGAGTTGTAAGCTGGCTGAGAATAAGGGGCTTTTTTCCTGCCATTCTTTAAAAATTGTCTCTACAATTTCGATGGCTGTTTTATTCATAAAGACACGACTATTACGTCGTTTATACCAAAGAGCCGTCGGATCTTGCATTCGAATGGAGTAAACGGATAAAGCACCATCGGAATGACCTTGCATACATTCAGTCACAATACCTGTGGTTCTAAGCAATTGTCCTGAATCCGTCACTTGATCAACTGCGACTTGGCAACCAATAAATTGTTTTAATGAAATATAAGGATTGGTGGATAAACAAATCAATTCTGCAGAAAGTCCATCATTGATAGCATGTGTCCCTTCAATCCGCTGTAAAACCACTTGGCTATTGAGGTCAGAGTTGGAGAATTGCACACTGATCGCACGGTTTTGAGCACCAAAGCCCAACTTATCTAAAACAGACAAAATATTATTTAACATTTATTATTTTAAGCTCTAGAAATTGTATAAATATTAACAAGACTGGCTGTTTTTAACAAATTTATCACGAGTTATTCTTTTTTAGTTTTGTTATACCTATTAATTGTATGAGTACTTCATTGAATATACTAAACCTTTAAGTTTCGCTAAAATTAACATAATACACCCTATGCGAAATCAAAAAAGGGAGCTGTAAGCTCCCTTTTTTACTAATTTTTTTCAATTTTTAGATGTCAATCTAGGCTTCAATAAATTAAGCACCTAAACGCATTAATTTCTCTTGAATCGCATCGCTTACAAAAGCATTAAGAGAATTATCACTTGATGCTAAAACAGCTTTACGGTGTAACTCAGGACTAATACGGACATTAAATGTACCTTTGAATGGCTGATCGGGTTTTTTACCTAATTCAGCACAAGACTCTAAATATCCATCGACAGATTCCTGAAAAGCTTGTTCAAGAGTTTTTAATGTTTCTGCTTCATAAGTGATGAGATCACGGATAAATGCAAGCTTTCCAAATAACTCACCTGTTTCAAGATCAGGTTCAATTGTACCTAGATAACCTTTGTATTTTAAATAGCTCATAAAAATCCCTCCTGCTTGAGTGCCTGTTTTACAGATTTCAAAGCCCCACCTTTGATTTCATTTTCAGGGTGTGGCCTGTGCAGTAAAATCATGTGTTCAGTTTTCGTATTAAAAAAACGGACACGAGAGCCTGCCATTTCAAATTTTTCATAGCCGAGCTGATTCAGTAAAACGACTAAATCTTTATACGGAAATGTATTTTTTGAATTTCCAAATTTTTCCAGTAACTTTTCCGTTTTACCCATACTTCAGCCCTACTGCTATTGCAACTAAGTATAGTTACTTTTAAATAATAATTGCAACTATATTTAGTTGTAATTTCATATAACAGCCCTTATGTTAAATCAGGTTTAAAACTTAATATCATGTGAATTAAAGTAGGTCGGATCAAACTCTATCTCTCCTATTTCATCCTCGATAATTTGCATGTAATCGTCATATCTTGGATGTTTGGGGTCTTGTAATGCATCTAAAATATCAAGATATCCAAAAATTCCTCCAATATCTTCAAATGGAGCATGATTTTGACCATCTATACAACATGGATATTTTTTATTTAAATCAGGAGATTGTCTGCTTTCTACAGTAATCAAATGTTCCCAACAATCGCCAAAATCATATGTATATATAATTTTTTTACCTACACGTAGAACTTCTTTCAATTTTTGTCTTTTATTGATCTTTTCATGCTTAATAGTCGTGAATTCATGTAAATGGCTATCTTCCCAATCAAAAGCAGATTGAATTGCCTTATGGAGCCTAGATAAAGTAGCTGCCGATGAAATTTGAATAGTTCTCCAGATTTCAGGATCACTACCTAGCAGACTAATTTTTAATTGAAAAACTTCATCAGAAGATTTGAGCTTTACAGTTCCCATAACAGCCTAGTTCTCAAAAAATAGTTTTAGTAAATCTAAAATTAACATAATACACCTTATACGAAATTCTTGAAATTTTCATATAAGAATCAATATCTTAATCAAAGCCGTTCCAGGGTTCAGCGCACTGGAACGGCTTTTTTGTGATTTTTCACGTTCCACGCCTGTTCTTTAGGGTCTGTTGACATTTGTTGATTAAAAAAATAGCGAGATAGTAAAATTAAATCGCCAAACCCAATTTTACACTCGCTATGCCTCGAACAATGCTAAATGATCAACACTGGTCCAAGTTACTTGC
>NZ_VOYA01000049.1:0-6550 GCF_013420465.1 Acinetobacter sp. YH01005
TTTTTTTTTACGTTTTCACAGACTAATATAGAGGGAGAGTCTTTACTAACTAAACGAACTCCTTTGTCTGTTGAATCAATACCTCCAACAGATTTACAGACCTCGTTGTTGTATTGCAAAGTTTCTGGCGTTGAACTATTTGTAATATAAAGTAATTTATCTTTAGATATTTCTTGGAATTTTTGTTGTATAGAGTACTTACGTCCACTTGGCGCTATTACAGATGAAGTTTTTGTAATTATTTTTTCTCCATATTGATTTAGAGCGGAACTACTTTGGAAGCCATTAATAGTTTTTTCTTCTGGTGATGAAGAATATGATTTATTAATAATATTATTTTTTAAGTTCACATCATTTGAGCAAGATAGCGTGTAGTTCTGATCTTTTTTAATAACATGTGAACCATAATCAATATCTAAAATTTTACCTTCAGAACGACACTTCTGTTCTCCATATTTTAATGTTTCTGGAGAAGATGATCCTCTAATATATAAAAGTTCATCCTCGCCTATGACAAGGAATTTTTGAGATAAAGTTAATGTTTTTCCGTTTTGATCAGTTAATGAGAAGTTTTTTTGAATAGTAGGTCTGTCTAAATGATCCTTTGTTAATACATCACTTGCAAGTAGTGTAGTACAGGCAAACATAGGAATTATTGAAATTAATATTTTTTTCATAATAATCATCATAAAAAGTTTAATAAAGAGTAAAAAATATACTAATTTTTAGTAAAAGTAGTGTTTAAAAATAAAAAATTACAATTTCTCATAAGGCTTTAGATGAGATAGACAGACGTAGAGAGTTGCAACTGGAGCAACAACGTAAAAATGACAGGAGTTATTCACCTAGATTTTAACTTATTTAGTTATTTGATTAATGATATTTTCTACTTGTGTACGGTTCATGTTTTCCGTAGATAACGAATAATATCTATTATTATAATTGAAGTGAACATTATAAATGTCTTGCCCATTTTCATTTCTCAATGTTTCAATAGTCATTGGAACATTGTTTACATTATGATTTAAACTTTCTTGGAAAACTTCTACAATAGCACTGTTATTTGGATTCAAATACATTTCGGTTATTTCAAATTTAGTACTACCATCTTGGTTTTCATATAACCGATAAAGGGAGTTGTATTTTCCTTCATTTATTGCACCAGAATACCACTTTCCTGATAGTTTTAAATCTGGAACTAAACCATCTGTATTTATTGGTTTAAAATCTAAAGGTTTTTCTTCTTTTAATGCAGCTCTTTTTTTATCTAAGTTAGAAAATTCATTAGTAATCTTCCCACCACTAAAGCTTCCATAACGATTTAAATTGTCGAAATTTTTTGCTAAATCGTCTTTTTGAGCTTTGCTTAGCTTAGCTTCTGATAATTTAGTATATATGACACCATCAGGATATTTTTCTCTTAAAGCTTTTAAATCAGAATTAAATATAAATGATTCATCATTTTGATTTTTAGCTAACGAACTTTGATTTGTATTCGATAATTCTGTATTTTGAATAGATGGTTCGGAAGATGAACTCGTTTCATTATGGTTGGTATTTTCACCGTTACCCAATCTTTTTGTTTCTGTAACTGCTTGAGATTTTATAAAAATTACAATACCTAAAACAATAATACCAACCACAAGAACTATTAATAGAATTTTATTCTTTTTCATAAGATTTTATAAAAACTGCCCAA
Organism: Acinetobacter sp. YH01005; assembly: GCF_013420465.1. Classification (NCBI taxonomy): domain Bacteria; kingdom Pseudomonadati; phylum Pseudomonadota; class Gammaproteobacteria; order Moraxellales; family Moraxellaceae; genus Acinetobacter; species Acinetobacter sp. YH01005. The sequence goes on from NZ_VOYA01000049.1 coordinate 1,700, forward strand.
ATTTAAAATTGCAATCTTTTGCAGATGTGTATTGAGAAACAGCTCGCCCATTATCTAGGGTTTCATAGTGTGTACCGGATACATTCCAAAATCTTTTATCACTTTTAGGATCAACAAACCCTGCTCTAACACGATACCCACTTGGGTTACTTGAATTATCTGTTCGTTGGTTGCCATTAGTAGCTTTTTGATCTGTTTTTGCATATAGATTTTTATGTACACCTGTTAAAGCATCATAAGAAATAGATTCGTTATACCAACCATATCCAAAACTTGGAATATATGCTTCACAATTTGCACGGCTGAATGCTTCTGCTGGAACTGTAGCAGCATAAGGTGAGGCAGAAATAAAGCTTATTAAGCCAAGAAAAATTTTAACTTTCATTTTATTACCCTATTTTTGATTTTTATACCATTTGGTTTAATTTTTTTGCACTAAAAACATGTAAGTTTATATGTCTATGGTAAGTAAAAATGGAATATGGATTTTGATACTTTTTTTTCTGCGGAGCATTGCAAGGGCAATACTGTCCTCGAAAAAAAAGTATCTTCAAAGGTCATATATTTGCGACATTTTGTCGCAATATTTTGTTTTGAAAATCAGTCATTTGACAGCAATTCAAAAAGGTGTAATATTTTCATCAGGCGAAAAAAAAGCAAGCTGGCAGGCTCGCTTTTTTCTCTTTGTTAAACAAATGCTTAAAGCATCCATAAAACGCAAATTCGATACTTGTATTTTACTGATGTTTTGAGCTATTGCAACACTTGGACGTGTTTCATGCTCAATAAAACGCAATTTTCAGACGATTTTTACGAAAAACTCCCAAAAAAACCGTATTGCTCGGATGATTTAGGGCGTGGGGTGATTATTCGCCCAAAACGTACCGCAATCCAGAAGCCATACATTCAGCATAATCCCCCTTGTCTTGTTAGCTCATTGGTGTTCGATATAGACCGCCAAGACGCTTATTTTGCGTGGTCTGACGCAAATTTACCGACCCCAACATGGATAGCCAAAAATCGTCAAAATGGACATGCACATATTGGCTATATGCTTTTAGCTCCAGTGTGTACCACGCATCGAGCAAAGCAGAATGTCATACAGTACCTTGCCAAGATCGAGCAGGCGTATAGCTTGGCGTTAGGCGCAGATCGTGGCTATACGGGTTTAATCACTAAAAATCCATGTCATGGAACATGGGAAAATCATACCTTTGGCGTTCAACCATACGACCTAAATTATTTAGCCGATTTTGTAGAGCTTCAGGAACTAAAAACCGATTTAAAAGAGGTTTCAGGGCTTGGGCGTAACTGTATGATGTTCGATACCGTTCGTTTTTGGGCGTATGAAGCGATTAGAGCGTTTATTTCGGGGTCGCCTGATAGTTGGTATGCGGAAGTATTAAAAGTCGCTACAAACGCAAATGGTGCGTTTTTAGAGCCATTGCCACATTCAGAGGTAAAGGCAACCGCTAAGTCTATTGCTCGTTGGGTATGGCGCAATCACTCAGATGCACACGTCAAATTTATCGAGCGTCAGACTGTCAAAGGGCGTAAAGGCGGTCTAAGTAGTGATTCTAGTCATGGCGGTAAGGCTAGATCAGCACAATACAGCGATATACGTCAGGAAGCCTTAAAACTTCATGTGATGGGTAAGAGCATCAAAGAAATATCAGAATATTTAAATGTGCATCGGAATAGCGTATCGAAATGGGTAAAAATCCATGCACAAGTGCAAGCCTAAATCAGATATCAGCCCTTTTTTGGTTTCTGATCTATCCCAAGTGTAAAAGTGCAAGCCTAAATCAGATATCAGCCCCCTAGGGTGCTCTTTTCCCATTTCATTTTTAAAAATTATTATTTAAGGGAATAAGCAACGGCTGTGGGCAAAGGAAAACCCTGTGATCTAAACCTGTGTGCAACTCAACGTATAACGGCTTTATCGTTATGCGGAGTTGTGCATAGTGTTTAGGCACAGATCAGGTTTTACGGTCGCTTGCGATTGTCCATAGTCTTGCTATGACCTGCTTAATTGAATTACGTCTAGGGGTCTGATATTGTAATGGAACGCAAGGATACATGGAGACCCCTCTGCTATGCAGATGTGTTCCATGACCTTGTTCAGGGGCAAGCCCCCGAAACCCCCAAAAGCAAAGGCAAAAGCATGACAGCGATCAAACGTAATAAGGTTTACAAAGTCCGATTTTCTGATGCAGAGGTACAGAAAATCAAAGATGCCAATATCCTAAATATTGCCAAATATCTAAGGGATACTTCGCTTGCCCAAATTGATGCAACCCAAGGCAACGCTAAAAAAAAGAATCAGGAAAACCACTACACAAAATTAGACCGTGACTTTTTGCTTGAGCTATCCCGAATTGGGGGAAACATCAATCAGATTGCAAAGGCAATAAATACTGATATTGCAAGCAGTCGTCCCCTTGATGCTGCAAGGCTTTTGCACCTCTTAATAGGGATTGATCAGACCTTAAAGGAATTGAAAAAATGATTGTTCAGTTCTTTAGATACGGCAATGGTTTGAGCAAAGGTCCACTGGATTATTTACTTGGTAAAGACCGTGATCGAGATTATGCAAAAGTCTTACAGGGTGACGTTTCCGAAGTATCAGGATTAATTGATACGTCACCTTATGCAAAGAAATATACATCTGGATGCCTAAGTTTTTATGAGCATGATTTATCTGACCAGGATAAACAAAAAATCATGCAGGATTTTGAGCAAGCCTTATTCCCTGGCATGGATCAGAGCCAGTACCGTGTCTTGTGGATTGAGCATCAAGATAAATTAAACGAAGAAACAGGGGAGCGAAGATTAGAGCTTAACTTCCTAATCCCTAATGTTGAAATCCTTACAGGGCAACGTTTACAGCCTTATTATGATAAAGCTGATCGTCCTCGTATTGATCTGTTTAAGAAGATTACAAACTATGAATATCAACTGCATGATGCAGATGACCCTCTCTATCGCCAAGCCGTTACAACGGCAAAAAACTTGCCTAAAACTGTTAATGAAATCAAGGAAACGCTTGATATTGAAGCAACGAGAGCCGTTGAAAGTGGACTAATTACAGATCGGCAGAGCATGAAAAAATGGCTATTGGATCTTGGTCTTGAAGTTACCAGAGAAACCAAGAAAAGCCTATCCATTAAAAATCCGAATGATGACGAAAAAGCCCGCCCGATAAGGCTTACAGGTGCAATCTATGAGCAAGATTTTAGACTTACAGAAACGAGCCAACAACTTACTATCGCAGCATCAGAACGATATAGACGAGAAGCTGAACAGCGAAATCAGTCAGATATTCAAAGATATGCGGAATACAGTGCAAAGCGAAGCACAGAGCTTGAGCAGCAGTATCGACAGCACCAAAACGGATATACAGCAGAAACAGAGCGAAGCAACGAACGAGATATTGCAGCAGATCGACCAGACTACAGCTCAAACCAAGAAGCAGCAGCAACAAGGCATGACAGCCCTATTGCAAGAACAACAACAGCAGATCAAACAGCTACAAGCGAACTTGCAGCAGTTGAACGGCTTGAGCCAAGAAACAGCCCAAGCAGCCAAATTAAAGAAAACCCTTATTACATCGAATATAGTCTTGATTTCACTGGCATGTATAACGCTTATCAGCAGTATTTGTCTGGGATACGTCAGCAAGAGCAAGTACAGCGACATCACAGAGATGGAGAACAAAGTCCAGTGGCTAAAAAGCCAAGGGGCAAGCCTGAATATTCAGAAGTGTGGAACAGAGAAAAAATGGGACTGGTGCGTCCAGATCGACCCGAAAGCGCAGCAGTACAGCAACAATATGCGAATAGTGCAGGAAACCAATTAAATGAATCTCGAAGCACAGTTATTGCAGATTATCGAGCAGCAACAGCAGCAGCTCAAAGAGCAACAGAAGCAGCAAGAGCAAGCATTACAGCTCATTCAAACGCAGAGCAAAACGATAAGCGAACTAGAGAGCTACTGCAACAAATTGATAACTCACTTCAACACGCTGACCGAGAAAGAAAAAGAGATGAAAAATCATATCAGACAGCTACAGAATCCGAAGCTATCAGAGACTTTATTACAAAACTTGGAGAGCAGCTTAAAACAGCGATTACAGAGCCATTTAGAGCAATTAGTGACTGGGTTAAATCTAAAGAACGAGATCAACGAACTATTGCCAACGATGATCTATACAGAAATCGAGAAGCAGACAGCACCATTGACCCAACAGCTTCAAAGGAAACTAGACTCAGTGCAACAGTATCACGAAAAATTCGAGGGTTTGATCAAACAAATATCTTCAAGGCTTTAGATGAGATAGACAGACGTAGAGCGTTGAAACTAGAACGTAAAAGTGATCGTGGTTATGATTCACCACGACCATTTTAAATTATTTTGCGATTAGTACGCCCTGAGAAGAGGCTGTGCAACCTAATCTACCAGTGGTAACAATAGGATATGTATTCGGAGCAGAAATCCATGCATTTAGAAAAATCATAGCATTACCTGTTGTATTTGAAACGTAATCAACTACTTCATTGTAATAGCCATTAACTGTAATTCTTTTCACTAAGCTACCAGTTGCATTGGTGTAGTAAATGGCTCCTGACACCATGTTATTTGAATTAGCTCTTCCATTATAATTACTATTGGTTGATGCGCTAATATTGCAGCTTTGACGTGCGGTATTTAGGTTGGCTACATCATTTTTTTTTACGTTTTCACAGACTAATATAGAGGGAGAGTCTTTACTAACTAAACGAACTCCTTTGTCTGTTGAATCAATACCTCCAACAGATTTACAGACCTCGTTGTTGTATTGCAAAGTTTCTG
>NZ_VOYA01000050.1:0-4986 GCF_013420465.1 Acinetobacter sp. YH01005
TTAAAATGCTGTGCTGCTTTTCGCACAGACATTTTATCTCTAGTCATAATTTCTATGACTTTGTCTTTAAAATCTTTTGAATATCCCATGTTTCTATTGTTCTATATTTTTAAGTATTTGGCTATAGCAGGATTTAGCGACGTTCTGCTGTAGGCATTTACCTACAGCGCTTGCAGTATTTACGCCTATGGCCTCAACAGCAACGCGCCTATAGTAAGAACATACAGAGACAGGATGTCTTGCAATAAAAATAAATAATGCACATGCAGCAGGAACGCTGATCGGTATGACAGGAGTCATATCTTTAGAATGAATCTAAAAAGCCCTCGATAGGATGTCGAGGGCTTTTTGCATGTCGTCATTCATTCAGAGATCGCACTCTATTCGTCGGAAAATCGCAATTTATCAACAATACTTACATCGCAACAGTAAAACTGTACTTATAATCGGCAGAGAATTTAGACAGAATAACTGCTGCGAGTTCAGCAGCTCGAACTGTCAGCGCTTAGGGATTAGGCGACAACAATAAAAATTGAATTAAAAAATTAGAGAATGACCTATGCAATTGCAACAGCAACAACTGAATAGTTTTACCCGCATTTTTCATGCCGCTCCAGAACACAATAGCCCACAAGATCTTGCACAATATATTGGCGCGCATCGACAAGAGCTTTTACAACAAATCCATGAAAATGGCATCTTACTGTTTCGTGGTTTTAACATCGAGCAACCCGAACAATTTAACCAACTGATTGAACAATATTTTCAGTTTACCCCATGGAATGCTTTTAACCCCAATATGCCCAGCTGGGTTGCATCTTGGATGCGAAAATACAGTGAGAACTTGCTCGGTGCTGGCGACTACCGTCGTTATATAGACCGCAACACAGTGCAATTGGGTCCAGTCGAAAACTCGGTACAAGGCCCGCATGTTGAAGGCGGAGTACGCTCAGAACGCTCGCGTTATATCGCCTTATTTTGTCAGGAACCTTCGACGTATTTGGCAGAAACAGGATTTAATAACTTAGAGCAGATTTGGGAGAGTTTTCCGAAACATCTACAGGAAAAATATCTCGGTGCATGGAACCATTTTTCTTATGTCTCGGCGCGCGAGGTAGGGCTATTTGACCGATTATTGCTGAAAAAGAGCCCGTTTAGTCTAGAGATTCGACAAGATAAAAAAGCCAAACTGACCTTACAGCGTTCGCCACTGGTGATTCATCACCCCGATACGAAAAAGCATGTCATTCAGCCGTGGGCTTTTGCCAATAATACCAATCCATTTGCCCATCAGGCGGCCAAAAATTGCTTTGAAAATCGAGGGGACATTGAAATCGATTCGACGGCGGACGGCATGCAGCTGACTTGGGAAATTTACACGCCAGAAGGTCAACAAATTGAATGCAGCGATAACGAAAAGCAGCAATTTTTTGATGCGATGTATAAAGATGCGCTGCTTTTACAATGGCATAAAGGCGATGTTGCGATCGTCGATAATATTAAAATTGCGCATTGGCGGATGAATGGAGAACAAGGAAATCGTAAATTAATTCAAATTCAAGCCAATGCATTTAATGCCGATGAGCACTATGCGGCTTAGCTGATAGATTTAAAATTCGTGCAGGCCTGTATGATGATCAGGAATCGGTTGATCATCATAATGATCGCCATTCGACACATGCGGATAGCCATAGTTTTTCGCACGCTGCACCAGATTTAACTCATCACCGCCTTTCGGGCCCATTTCGGCCACCCAAAGCTGCTGTTTTGCATCAAATGCCATGCCTAAAGGATTACGGTGCCCGAAGCTCCACACTTGCTTTGCAACCTCGCCTTGGGTCTGAAATGGATTATCTACAGCAGGTGTTCCATCACTATTTAAGCGCAGTACTTTACCCAAATTTGACTGCAGATCTTGTGCAGGATCAAACTTCTGACGTTCGCCCGAACTCACCCATAATTTTCCATCTGCACCAAACTGCATACGGTGTGAATAATGGCCTTGACCTTCTACTTTTGGAATTTGCCTCCAAATGATTTTTCGCTGTTTTAAACTTGGCGAAGCTTCATTGAGGTTTAATGTGGCTTTTTCGATGACAGCGCCAAAACCGCCCTGTCCTGCTTCTGCATAGCTCAGATATATCTGATGATTTTTTTCAAACTGTGGATCAAGTGCAATATCACCTAATCCACCTTGTCCACCATAGGCAACTTTGGGAAGGTTTTTCACCTGTATTTTCTGCTGGTTTTGAGGATTAAAGATAATTAGCTGACCTTTTCTTTCAGTCAGCAATAAACGTCCGTCTGTAAGCGGCTGGATGGCCCAAGGTTCATTAAATTGAGCGATTTTTTGTATTTTAAAGCGCTGTTCTTGCTGGATTTGTGCCGAATTTTGAGTTTGGCTTGGTGTTTGATCTTGTGCTGTAGATGCAGTGTTTTCTGCATAGCATGCGGAGATCATCAGGATGCCGACGATGAGGCTAGGCGTTCGAAAATATTGTATACATTGTTTCATTTACTGTTCCCTTCCCTTTTATAATCATTTGATTCTAATCAATTAATCAGATGATTTTTCTTTGGAAAGGTAACAGAATAATTTTGTACGTTTTGGCTTACATGACATGCAGAAAATTGCTGCTATTCAATTTATTCAAACAGGCCTAATCTACAGTTATCAGGAAACAGGAAGTTTCCGAAACACCAAAACAATAAGAATAGTTTCTGCATCAGGACGTGAGATATGACATGGAGTTGTATCTAAAATACGAAATACGAAGAAAACCCCAACAGGATGTTGGGGTTTTCTTTTTCTAGCTGATTTTTAAAAGTTCGCTCTAATCTAGAACTTTCGCATAACATCTCTGTCAAAACTTCTTACAGTTTCCTGCGAAATTATTACATACCCAAATCCGTCAGCTTGTTAGCGTGGTAGACAATCCTCATTGCAAGGAGTCAATCATGACTTTAAAAGCTTTAGTGATAACGTCAAATGTCGGTGTTGAACATGACGAGCTGATCCAACCATTAAATTATTTAAATGAAAAGGGAATTGAAGCCATTCATGCCGCTATTAAACATGCGGTTGTCCAAACAGTAAAAGCCGACAAAAAGGTCGAAGCTGAAGTTCAACCCAATGCCCAATTGAGCAGCGTAAATGCTGAAGACTATGATGTCTTAGTAATTCCAGGCGGAACTGTCAATGCAGATCATCTACGGATCGATGAAAATGCACTGCGACTTATTCAAAACTTTGCTGACCATCAAAAACCTATTGCTGCAATTTGTCATGGTCCTTGGGCGCTCATTAATGCTGAACGAATTCGTGATAAAACTCTGACGTCTTATAAAAGTATTCGTTTGGATTTGGAAAATGCGGGTGCACATTGGGTCGATGAGCAGGTGCACCGCTGTAATACGGGTGGTTGGGTGCTAATTACTTCTCGTTGTCCAGATGACTTGCCTGCGTTTAATCAAGCGATTCAGCAGGAGCTTGAGCAACAGCAACAGCAACAGCAACAGCAACAGCAACAGCAACAGCAACAGCAACAGCAACAGCAACAGCAACAGCAACAATAATACTAAAATGAAAATACCCGCATATTGCATGCGGGTATTTTATGAATCAACATTATAAAATATATGGCTTACAAATTTTTTAAGTAAGCTACCACATCATCATTGCCTGCCATTTCTGCAAGCTCTAATGCTGTGTATTGGGTCTTATGCTGTACATTTGCACCTTTCTCTACCAATAGCTTCACTAAGTCTAAATAGCCGTTTTCTGCGGCTGCATGCAGTGCGCTGTAGCCTTCTTCATCGGCAGTGTTTACGTCTGTGCCATTTGCCAAAGATTTTTCGACTTCTGCGCGTTCACCTAAAGATGCCCAGTACACCAGTTCAGGTAGATGCAGCTCTTCATCATCTTCAGGGATTGGGGAGAATGAGTTGAGTTTCATAGTATTATTCCAAATTAGTTAACAAACGCTAATTTACTTTTCTTTGACTTGTAATGCGAATTTTTGGTTTTGGTAAATCATAAAAATATAATAGTTGATTTATAAAAATTCTAGATCTTCTTTTACTTGTTGCTCTATCTTTATCTAATTGATCACCAAATGAAGATAACAATTCTACAGAAATTAAAATAGCTACTTTAATAATCAACATTAAAAACATTAGAAATACAGAAAATACAAAAACATTCGCTATAAATTTTGTTAAAGAGTAATTGTAAAAAAATTCAAAAACATTATTTATATTTACTCCAGTAGAAATTGTTAGAGCAATTAAAGCAGCTACCCCACCCATAAACATTGCTAAAAGTCTATTTTTCGAATCTGATGTAAAAATTAATCGTCCAAAGCTATAGGTATCAAATGAAAATACCGATTTATATTTCTCTTTAAGAACAAAAACTTTGTCAATTTTCTCAGCAATTTCTAGGTAAGTATTTTGGTTAGAATTAACACAGTTTTTAAACCACAGTTTTTTTAGTTCATAAAAATTATTTTCATCTGTAATAAATAGTATTTGAAGTCTCGAAATAATTTTTTTCTCTCTTTGCTTTTCTAACTTAAACCAAGAAATCAAAACAATAATTTCCATCACAATACAGATAATTAGTCTGTAAAATCGATGAATTTCTGGCATAAAATTAAATACATTTATATTAATGTACCAAAAAAAAGAACAAATAAAAATGGAAAATGAAACAAATAAAAACCATATATATTTGTTTTTAATAAAAAATATAGGTTTGTAAGATTCAAATAATTCGTAATAAATATTAGGGTCTGTTGACATTTGTTGATTAAAAAAATAGCGAGATAGTAAAATTAAATCGCCAAACCCAATTTTATACTCGCTATGCCTCGAACAATGCTAAATGATCAACACTGGTCCAAGTTACTTGCTATTTTCCGTCACTTTAATATTTATCTCAAATTAAATTTACGGAATTTTATTGAAGCGATTTTATTTCGAATT
>NZ_VOYA01000005.1:0-237481 GCF_013420465.1 Acinetobacter sp. YH01005
AAGAGGTGTATCTCAAAGCCTACAGCAATGTTTTGGATGCGAAGAAGCAATTAAACGCATATTTTGAATTTTATAATTTGAAACGACCTCATTCGAGTCTGGACAAAATGACTCCAGATGAGTTTTACTATGACCAGCTACCACAACAAAATAAGGTAGCTTAACTAGAGCAGAGTATCACTTATAAATAAGCTTTTAGTTGTTCAAACATGTGGGACCACCTCTGGGTTCCATTTTTTTTCGTTACTTATTTTAATGGATGAATTTTCTAGGTCGGTTAAAAAATGTTTTGCAAATTTAGTTCCATACCAAACATTATCTTTAAATACCAGTGAACCATCAATATAAGTTCTCTTTAGAAGCTCATCGGGGACTAAGAATGCATCTTTTTGTTGTTTGAAAAACAAACGCCGCCACATGTGATTATAGTTTTTATTAAAGAATTGCTCATTAACTTGTAATGCATTTTGGGGTAATGCACGTAATTGAGTTGTTTGCGGTGTAATATCACGTCTAAGTGCACGTTCAGCCCAATTAGCCATACTTTCCAAGTACCATGCGTTTTTAAATTGTGCATAGCTATATTGGTATAAATGAAATAATTCGTGAGTGATCGTAGTCCAATAATTTCCAGGAAAGTCTTTTAATTGATTTGAAATAGAAATGCTGATAAAGCAAAGATTATTTTTAAGATTCGTGGCACTTGGCGCTCGAGATGAGTTTTCATAGGCGAGCCCATTTCCTTTTAGTTCGTGTACATATATGGCAATAGCCTTTACATTCTTATATCTTGGGCTTTTTAGAGGATGTCTAAATCCTGCTAGTTTAAAGATATCTCTTGATGCGACTGCTTGGATGGCAATATCTTCGATATAGTCAGGAATTGCATTATTGTTTGTATCGTTCAGATTTTGGATGCGGTCTCTACTTTTCTGTTTATCCGAATAAAAAATATAGAATTCATCTTTTTGATAGACGCGATTGAGTTGCTTTGCGCTTTTTAATTCGAAACTGCGACAAGTATCGCTAGATCCGTATGCTGGAAAAGACATATTTATGAGACATAGACTTAATAGAAGGGTATGAGTTTTCATTCTTATTCAATAAATTATTTGCTTTACATGAAATATAGCAAATAAAAAAAGGCAAAGTAAAAACTTTGCCTTTTTGCACTTGAGATCAGAGGATCTTAGTGGTGGTGACCGCCTGCACCGTGTACGTGACCGTGTTCAAGTTCTTCAGCAGAAGCTTCACGGATTTCAACGATTTCAACTTCGAAAGTTAAATCTTGACCAGCAAGTGGGAAGTTTGCATCAACAAGAACGTTGTCGCCTTCAACCGCTTTAACTGTCACGATTTGAACGCCGTCATCAGTTTGAGCTTGGAATTGCATACCAGGTTGGATGTTGTCCACGCCTTGGAACATTTGAGCAGGAACTTCTTGAACTAGGTCAGGGTTGTATTCGCCATAACCTTCAGCAGCAGGAACAGTTACAGTGAATTTTTCACCAACAGTTTTGCCTAAAAGTGCTTTTTCAAGACCTGGAATGATGTTACCAGCGCCGTGCAAATATGCTAGTGGCTCACCTTGAGATTGGTCGAGAGTTTCACCCTCTGCATTAGTCAATGTGTAGTGGAAAGAAACCACAGAGTTATTTGCAATAGCAGTCATGTTATTGATCCATTCAATTTTTTAAGGGTTACATCATAAAGTGAAATTGCACTTTTGTAGACTAAATTTATCAAAAAAATGCAATTTTTAAATGCTTATGATGCTTTTTTCATTAATCGGGGCAAATCTGTAAATTTCAATGCAATTTAATTTTAGGCGCGATTTTTCGTGTAACAAAATCTTTAGCCGTTAATAGTCCTGCATGTGCATAGCCGTAAATTGTGGCTTGATGCATTCGATACAATGAAACATACATTGATTTGGCAACAAAGCCTTGAACATTGACCTGACCTAAAAGTTCACCAACCGCTTTATGCTTGCTTAATGAGACTAGGGAGCCTTTGTCTGAAAATACGAACATTGGGAGTTGCTGACCACGGATGCGTGCCTTTAAGCAATCCACGAGAAATGACGCTTGTTGGCTGGCCACTTGAGCGCGTGGGCCGAGGACAGGCTCATCTGCGCGCGGTTGACAATGAGCACAATCACCAAAAGCGAAAATGTCAGGGTAGGCTTTGGTTTGTAGTGTTGCATACACACTTAAACGCCCCATACGGTCTTTTTCAAAACCTTCAAGCTTCGAAATCACTTCTGGTGTTTTAATACCTGCCGCCCAAACTTTCAGTTCAGCTTTAATTTTACTGCCATCATTAAAATAAACATGTTCAGCATCGACTTTTTCCACACGTTTAGAGGTTAAGACCTCAATTTTCATGCGTTGTAATTGCTGCTGTGCATGCTCGGCCATTTTTTCAGGGAGTGCAGGTAGAATCCGATCAGCACCTTCAATTAAATTGATCTGTACGCTTTGAGGATGAATTTTATTTAAACCATATTTATAAAAATTATTTTTGGCTTCAACCAATTCTGCTGAAAGTTCAACCCCCGTTGCACCTGCGCCAATAATGGCAATTTTCAACTCACGTGCTGTATTGCTATTTTGCGCATCCAAATACAACTGTAAGAGATCTTGTTGGAAGATTTCAGCTTGTTGCAGACTGTCTAAATAGTGGCAATGTTCATACACGCCCGGTGTATTGAAATCGTTGGAAACTGAGCCTAAAGCAAGAACAAGGGTGTCATAACTCAGTTGCAGTTGTTCTTGAATGGATTCATATTTACCTTGTTGGACTTTGCTGAGCTGAATTGTTTTTTCAGCAGGCTGAACATTTTCAAACTTAGCCAAGACAAATTCATAATGATGCTTCGCAGCATGCGCATAGTAGTTGATTTCTTCTTCGCTGACTGACATCGTCCCTGCGGCAATTTCATGCAAGAGGGGCTTCCAAACATGCGTGAGTTTCATATCTACGAGGGTAATGCGCGCTTTCTTTTTTTTACCGAGTAAATCACCGAGTTGTGTGACCAGTTCTAAACCACCGGCACCACCACCGACAATGACAATATGGTGTAACTTGGAGTCATCAGCGTTATTCATTGAATTACCTATTTTATTATTGTTGAAAAAAAGAAGATGGCACGAGTATGCCATCTTCTTTTTTGCACGAATAACGAATTGTCTTACAAGTTACATAATCACATCATTGACCTAAAGGGTAGGTTTTAACTTCTGCTGCATCCGTATTAAAGATGCTAAAAAGGCCTTTGATCCACATCATGAAACGCTCAAAAATATTGGCTTCTTCAATTTGCACGTCATCTTCGATATCAAAGGTATTGATCAGCTGATTATTTTGATAAACAGTAACGGTGGCTAATTTCATTACTTCAGCCAAAGGCGCAGTGAGTTCTTTTTCATTTACTTCAACACTCAGTTTGGTCTGTGTTTCATGAAGTGGTTCAATGGCTTGAATTTGGCCATTGCCAGTATTTAAAAGAATACGTTGCTGTGTAGGATCAAAAGCTTTTAAATCGATGGCATAAGCTTGATCATAAAGTGAAGTTGTAATCAGTTTAGGTTGTTGAGTTTCCACCTTAAACATTTTCAAGGTTGATTTAACCACAGGTAATTCTGCAATTAATTGCTTATCTTTGATTGCAACTTCATTACGTGTATAGGTATAAGCCAAGTTCATGAGGTTGTGAGCCACTTCAGCACGTTTTAATCCACTTTTTGCCCCTAATACTACAACAATCAAACGACGTTCTGGCGCGTCAGGATTCGCGATCAAACGGTTGGCTGTTAAAGCTAAGTTATAACCTGCAGCTTTAGTAAAACCTGTTTTTAAGCCATCAACGGTGGGATCTTGTTTTAATAAGATATTGGTTGCACGGTGGAAGCGTTGGTTATAACTAAAACTTTGTTGTTTTGAATAATACAAATAGTCAGGTGTTTCAGTCACCAGTGCTTGCCCTAAACGTGCAAGGTCAGCCGCCGATGAATAATGTTCTGGCATGGTAATACCGGCTGGATTTTGAAAATTGGTATCATTCATGCCCAAAGCTTTAGCTTCTTTGTTCATGCGTTCAATAAATTTTGGAATATCACCAGAAATACGTTCAGCTAAAGTCACTGCGGCATCATTGGCTGACATGACCACAAGACCTGCTAAAAGCTGATCAACTGAAATTTGTTCACCAGCTTTGAGATACATTTGTGATTCATCCCATTGAACCACTTGTACAACTGGGGTTGCGGTTAGGATTTCATTTTTCTTTAAATGACCTGCTTTAATTTCCTTTAAAGCAATATAAGCCACCATCATTTTGGTAAGTGAAGCAGGGGCACGCTGAACATGGCTATTATGTTCTGCAATCACCTGACCCGACTGAGGGTCTAAAATGGTCCAAGCTTCAGCTTCAACAGTTTCAGGGACAATATTTAAAAGGGCAGCATTTGCTATCGTGGAGCATAGAAAACTAAGCAGCGCGATGAGGTAGATCACGTGTTTCAATGAGGTTCCTTAACCAACCATTCCGTTGGTGGTAAAACGAAAAAATTTTTAGGCATGCTATGCCTTTTTTTTTCTGCTGACTAGTCATAATTGTAGACAATTGCGACAGTTCCGCATTCAGTTGTAAAAAATGTTAATCTAATTGATAAGTTATCTTTTACTAATTTTATATCGCCCATTATGTTGCATTATCAAATCGAATTTGACGATTATCGTCAGCATCTAGTCCATGTCACTGCACGTTTCTTGGCAAATCCAACACAGGTGCTTTCTTTGCCAACTTGGATTCCCGGAAGTTACTTAATCCGAGAATTTTCGAAGCATATCGAAGCTGTTCGAGCTTATGATGAAGATGGGCGTTTGTTACAAATAGAGAAATTTGAAAAAAATAAATGGCGTTTATTTAATACTGATCATGAGTTGATCACCGTTGAATATGATGTTTATGCCTTTGACTTGTCGGTCCGTGGTGCTTATGTCGATCAAAGCCGTTTATATGTCAATCCAGCTTGTGCATGTTTAGGTTTAGTTGACCAAGAAGATACAGCTATTGAGGTTGAAGTATTCTTGCCACCAGAGTTAAAGCATTTCCAACTTGCGACTGGATTAAAGTCAAAAAGTTTAGTGAAAGGTCGTTATACCTTGTATGCTGATAACTATGCTCAGTTAATTGATGCACCGTTTGAATTGGCGGAACAAACCCGTTTCAGTTTTGAAGCCAACGGCATTCCACATGAATTTGTGGTGTCGGGCAAACATGCCATGAACGCGCAGCGTATGCGGCAAGACATTGAAAAAATTTGTTCAACTGAAATTTCAATGTTTGGTTCGGCGCCCTTTAAGGACTATACCTTTATGACTATGGCAACGGCCAATAGCTATGGTGGTTTAGAGCATCCAAACAGTACGAGTTTAATTAGCCCGCGTGATGATTTACCAAAAGCCAATGAACCTGTAGAACCATCGGCAGATTATCAACGTTTCTTAGGGTTATGCAGCCATGAATATTTCCACTCATGGTTGGTAAAATTTATCCGTCCAGAAAACTTTGTGAATTATGACCTCAACAAAGAAGGCTATACCTCTTTGCTTTGGATTTTTGAAGGTTTTACATCGTATTATGATGATTTGATCTTGCTGCGTAGCGGTGTGATCAATCAGGATTCTTATATCAAGCTTTTAAAAGCACAAATAGATCGCTATTTGCAAAATCCGGGTCGTGAGATTCAAACTGTGGCTGAATCAAGCTTTGATGCATGGGTGAAATTCTACCGTCAGGATGAAAACTCAAATAACGCAGGTACAAGTTACTACAACAAAGGTTGCCTCGTTGCATTGTGTTTAGATCTAGGCTTACGCCTGCGCGGTTCTAGCCTTGATGCCTTAATGCGTAAGCTATATGAAAATGCGCAAAATGGCATTCAAGTCAATGAACGGACTATTTTCAATTTATGTAATGAATTAACAGGTGATGATTGGTTAGAACAAATCAATCATTTGATTAATACTACAGATGAATTGCCGTTAGATCAGTTGTTCCCTGAGTTTGGCTTAAGCTATACACTCAAAAATGACAAATCATTGCCATTTGGTTTAAAACTGGCTGATAAGCCTGAAGGTGTGTTGGTTCAGTCTGCTCGTCGTGACGGTGCGGCGACAAAAACTGGCTTGTCTGCAAATGATGTGATTATTGCAATTGATGGTCTAAAAGCGACAGTTAAATTGGCAGAAAAATATGCCAAGCAAGATGGAACTTATACCGTACTGGCATTCCGCCGTGATGAGTTGATGAGCTTTGAAGTAGAAGCGGCAGGTTCAGAATTGACGGAAGTTGAACTTAAAGTGGAAGATCAGGCTAAAGCTGAGAAGTGGTTAAAAGCTTAATTTGATAAGTATTTAATTTTCATGTAAAACCCATACTTAGGTATGGGTTTTTTATTAGTAAAAGATGAATCAAAAAAGTTTAAATTGGGGTATTGCTATTACAGGCATTTGGTTGACTGTAATTATTATTGTTTGGTTTTTTGGAGGTTTAGAATCTCCATCATCTTTAAATGAATTAGGAGATGCTCTTGCAGGCATTTTTGCGCCAATTGCATTCTTTTGGCTGATTATGGGGTATATACAACAAGGTAAACAGTTGGATCAAAATACCAAAGCTTTGGAACAGCAAGAAAGAGCGCTTCAATTGCAAATTGATGAGATGAAGGAGAGCGTTAAACAGCAAGGGTATCTTGCTCAGCTACAGTCAGAACAATTGAGAATGAATCATAATTCATGCCAACCTTACTTAGAATTATGCACTCCAAAATTAGAAATTGTTGATATTAGAGATCTATTAACTAATAAGCCTGAAAAGTTATGCTCATTAATTTTTAGTGTTTATTCGAGAATTAATGAATCAAGAATTGTTTTATTAATGACTTTGGATGACACAATTTATCAGCGTGAAATGAAAATATTAGTTGATGAGTCTATTGAATTTAAATTAAGGCTAGATTGTTTGAATGACACTTATACTAATGATTTTTTATCAGCAAAAATCAATGATTTGGATTTTAAATTTAAGATGAGATTTCAGAATATTTATGGATTAGAAACTGAAAATATTTATTCATATAGAATATTAAGACATGAAACAGGTGAGGTTCAAGTATTAAAGCCATCACTGAGAGATTCGTTAGTAGCAAGTAAAGTTGTATAAATTATGCTTCAAAGATACATATTTATTGAAAAAAAAGCTCACTGGCGTAAGCTTTTTTTCAAACTGATTTTTAAGAAATAATATCAACGCCCATTACGACCGCGGCCACGTGGAGCTTTGGTATTCGGACGAGTTGTACCATTGGTACGGCGTTTAGGTTTTTCGCTCTCATCCATTTGCCAGATACGTTTTGTACCAGACTTTTTCACTGAGCCATCTTTATTCTTACGAACCATTGGCTTACCACCTGTACCGCCTGGTTTTTTCACATAAGAGCGTGAACGGTAAGGTTCTTCAGCAGGTACATTTTGAAAGTCAGGGTAAAGTAAAGGTTCAATTTCTTTGGTTTCACCTGGCTCTAAAGCCAATTGAACTAAATCAATTGCACCAATACGTGTACGAATTAAACGTAAAGTTGGGAAACCCACTGCTGAAGTCATACGACGAACTTGGCGGTTACGGCCTTCACAAATTTGGATTTCAACCCAAGAGGTTGGAATGTTTGCACGGAAACGTACAGGAGGATCACGTTCCCATAACCATTCTGGTTGTTGTACTTTGAGGGCTTTGGCTGGCAAAGTCATACCATCTTTCAGCTCAACGCCTTTACGTAATTGCTCAAGTGCTTCTTCTGTGATGTCACCATCGACTTGCACTAAGTAGGTTTTGAACTTTTTATTTTCAGGGTTGGTAATGTACTGATTTAAACCACCATGATCAGTTAAAAATACCAAACCTTCAGAGTCCATATCTAAACGACCTGCAATACGTAGACTAGGATCGTCCACGAAGTCAGATATGGTCATATGCGCTTCGTCTTTACGGAATTGGGAGAGCACGTCATATGGCTTGTTTAAGATGACGATTTTCATAGGAAATAACTTCTATTAAATACAATAATTCAAATTGGTTAAGATTTATTCAATAGGGAAATGCAGCTATTTCCCATCTAAATCTCAAAAAAGGTAGATTTGCTTTAGAGTATTATGCGTGAAGCGCAATTAAAAGTCTTATCAAACAGCAATTATTTTTTCACTCGCTTCTCAGGGAGGATCATAAAAATGGGTTATCAGAAGATCGTCGTTCCAGTGGATGGGACAAAAATTACAGTAAATTCAGACTTATCATTCAATGTTCCCAATAATCCAATTATTCCATTTATTGAAGGCGATGGTATTGGTGTTGATATCACTCCAGTGATGAAAACCGTGGTGAATGCCGCAGTACAAAAAGCTTATGGTGGAAAACGTGCCATAGAATGGATGGAAGTTTATTGTGGTGAAAAAGCCAATAAAATTTATGGTACCTATATGCCCGAAGAAACCTTTGAGGCTTTACGCGAATTTGTGGTTTCAATTAAAGGGCCATTAACGACGCCTGTCGGTGGTGGCATTCGTTCGCTAAATGTTGCACTACGTCAAGAATTAGATCTCTACGTCTGTGTGCGCCCAGTACGTTGGTTTAAGGGCGTTCCTTCACCTGTTCAGCATCCTGAACGTACAGACATGGTGATCTTCCGAGAGAACTCAGAAGATATTTATGCAGGGATCGAATGGAAAGCAGATTCGCCTGAAGCCAAGAAAATGATCAAATTTCTTAAAGAGGAAATGGGCGTCACCAAGATTCGCTTTGAGGAAAATTGCGGTATCGGGATTAAGCCTGTATCTAAAGAAGGTTCTCAACGTCTAGTGCGTAAAGCCATTCAATTCGCCATTGATAACGATAAGCCGAATGTCACTTTGGTGCACAAAGGCAATATCATGAAATATACCGAAGGAGCGTTTAAGGAGTGGGGCTATGAAGTCGCAGTTGAGCGCTTTGGTGGTGAATTGCTAGATGGCGGTCCTTGGGTCAAAATAAAAAATCCGAAAACTGGCAAAGAGATCGTGATTAAAGATGCGATCGCAGACGCATTTTTACAACAAATTCTAATGCGTCCGACCGATTATTCAGTCATTGCTACCCTAAATTTAAATGGTGACTATATTTCAGATGCTTTGGCGGCTGAAGTTGGCGGCATTGGTATTGCACCAGGTGCCAATATTGGTGGCGCTGTGCAAGTATATGAAGCGACACATGGCACAGCGCCTAAATATGCGGGTCAAGATAAAGTAAACCCAGGTTCTATTATTCTGTCTGCAGAAATGTTGCTGCGAAATATGGGCTGGACAGAAGCTGCAGATCTAATTATTAAAGGTATTGCAGGGGCGATTGAAGCCAAAACAGTGACCTATGATTTTGAACGACTCATGCAAGGTGCAAAACTCTTGCGTTGTTCGGAGTTTGGACAAGCCATCATTGAGCATATGGACTAAGTTTATTTGCTAATCTAGGTGTAAAAAAGCTAGGTGTATAAAAAGGCTAGGTAAAAAGGACTGAATGATTCAGTCTTTTTTATGGGGAATAATTAAAAACACAGAATCATAGCTTCTCAATACCATTCAAAAAACAACACTCAAAAGGTGACTTCACGCAATCAATCAGATGGTCTGGCATGCTTGTCATGTTACTAAAAGTTTAAAACCACACTATTCGAGTGAACTTAAGTAATGCAGAAAATAGAGGGGGATTGATTTCAAATTAATTATTCTCCAGAAATTTTACAATGACGTAATTCGAAACATTTATCGGGTTGGTTCCATGAAAATTAGCGGTACATTGGTTGTTGTCCTTTAGTAGATGTACATCTAGTAACAGTACATTGTGACACTTATGATGATAAGGAGAAATGAAATGTCTCGTAAACAGCATCAACAAAACCAACAAACTGATCAACAGCAGCAAAATGATCAGCAACAGCAACAGCAACAGCAACAGCAACAAGACCAGAAGAAACAGAAACAACAGCCACATCAACGAAATCAGCGTCAACAACATCATTAATAGGCTAAAGACTTTGTGAGTCAAAGTTCATTTGGTCAAACGATTTTCTAATTGAACTAAATTTAAGTTTTATACGTAGACGAGAAGGAGATGAATTTGTCTAAGAAAACCAAATCACTTAAAAAGGAAATTAAAGCGAGGTTGAACAAAATTTCAAAGCATAATTCTGCTCTGAAAAAATTAAAGAAAAAGCTGAAAAAAGCTTAGCCCATTCACTCTTTATCAAAATGAAAAGACCTATTTATATAGGTCTTTTCTTTGTATGCATGACTTTTGTATGTGTGAATGGTGATGCAGTTGAATGTCTTGTGATCTACCTAGACGGGATTTTTGCTCAATTTTGCTGTGCGAGTGAACCAAAAGAGTTGCATTGTTCCAATGCCGAGTACGCATGCGGCCAAAATAAATTGCTGTGAATAATCAATACCAATTCGCTGTAAAAAACTAAAGCTTAAACCACCGATCAATTGAATAGATGCAAAGCACAGGGTTGCAATACTCCAGAGCTTTTTATAGGCGCTACCATAGATTTGCAAAATGGTATAAGAGGTGAGAAAAACCACTGCTGGATTGAGCAAGCCTGTCGCAAAAGAAGATAAAAAAGTAAAAAGTGGATGGATATTAATAATCGCTATAAAAATCGCGAAGACATAGCTGCTATATAAAATTTTAAGAGCACTAATATTTCCCAGTTTTTGTGCTAAGCAGTAAGCAGCAAAGGCTCCTAAAGCACTTCCTAGACCATATAAAATCCAATTGAAATTGATCCCGATCGGGCTGAGGTGTAGGGTGTGAGTTAAATAGTCAATCCAAAATAATGAATGGGGCACGTAAGCAAATGCACTGGTGCTATACACAATTAAGAGACAATAGAAAATTCCATCGACTTTATGTTCTGCAGCTGAAATTGCAGTGAGTGTTGTAAGCTGTGATTTAAAACCCTTTAAAAGCACGCTGAGTAACATACAAATCAGGGCTGAAAAAGAAAACAAAATCAACCAAGCCCACATTGTGGAAATATCTTGGATGTAAGGCAAAAATAGCGTTGCCATTAAGACCCCCAAGCCAATACCGCTAAAACCAATAAAGTTGATTTTAAAGCGGTCTTGAAGCTGTGAACATTGGGCCACGACACTTGGGGAGAGGATCATTAGTAAGCCGCCACTGATCCCTGAAATTACGCGCCAAGTGCTGTACCAAATTTCTGAAAAACCTGAAAATGCACAACTGAGTAAACTGAGTGTCCCTGCAATAGCCGCGAGTTGGATGTAGCTCACCATGCTTTTATTTTGGGGTAATTTCATGGCCCAAAATGCGCCGATTAAGTAGCCGAGCAAATTGGCACTACCTAAGATGCTGGCAAAACTTAGGCTCCAACCAAATGCTTCGCGGGTTGAAGGGAGTAGTGCGGTATAGGAAAAACGTAAGATCCCTATGCCGAGGCACATGCTTAGACAGAGAAATAGGCTCAGTTTAATTTTGTTTGAGAACATCCTGTACTCATGTGTTTTTATGATTGGTTAAAAAATAACATGAATATGCTGTAGAAAAATCAACAGATCTTAAAGTTTTGACTAAGGTCTAAGCTCAAAATAAATTATTAAAAACTTAACTATTCAAAAAGATAGCTACGGTGTGAGTACAGTATAGAAATCAAATTTAAGCATACAGTAATAAAAAAACCGTACAGCACGTACGGTTTTTTTATTTTTAAAGCACTTATGAATTAACGCATTTTCGCCAAGAAACGACCTAAACGAGTCAGTGCTTCACGTAGTTCATTTTCAGCAGGCAAGAACACCACACGGAAGTGATCTGGTGTTGGCCAGTTAAAGCCCGTACCTTGAACCAAAAGTACTTTTTCAGCACGGAGGAAATCCAACATGAATTTCTCATCGTCTTGAATTGGGTAAATTTCAGGATCCAGTTTAGGGAAGCAGTACATAGCACCCTCTGGTTTCACACAAGACACACCCGGAATATCATTCAACATTTCCCAAGCAATGTTCCGTTGTTCATATAAACGGCCGCCCGGACGGATTAAATCATTAATCGATTGATAACCGCCTAAAGCTGTTTGAATCGCATATTGCGCTTGGTGGTTGGCACATAGACGCATTGAAGCCAACATGTCTAAACCTTCAATGTAGTCGAGCGCACGTGATTTATCGCCTGTAATTGCCATCCAGCCCGAACGGTAACCTGCAATTCGGTATGCTTTCGATAAGCCATTGAAAGAAATACACAACTGATCACCTGCCAATGAAGCAACAGAGACATGCTCAATGCCGTCATAAACGATCTTGTCGTAAATCTCATCAGCAAATAAAATTAAGTCGTATTTCTTCGCAAGAGCCACAATTTGCTCGAGCACATGACGTGGGTAAACCGCACCTGTTGGGTTGTTCGGGTTAATCACCACGATACCGCGAGTATTCGGTGTGATTTTACTTTCCATATCAGCAATATCTGGATACCAGAAATTCTCTTCATCACATTTATAGTGAATAGCTGTACCGCCAGAAAGGTTAACTGCCGCTGTCCAAAGCGGATAATCCGGCATTGGCACCAGCATTTCGTCGCCATCATCGAGCAAACCTTGCATCGCCATCACGATCAGTTCAGATACGCCATTGCCGACATACACGTCATTGACGTGCATATTTAAGATACCTTTTTGTTGATAATACTGACAAATCGCTTTACGCGCAGGGAAGATGCCTTTTGAGTCGGTATAACCAATTGCGTTTGGCAGGTTGAGTGCCACGTCGTTAATAATTTCTTGAGGCGCTTCAAAACCAAAAGGTGCGGGGTTACCAATATTTAATTTAATAATTTTATGGCCTGCCTCCTCCATCTCATTGGCCGCTCGCAACACTGGTCCGCGAATGTCGTAGCAAACATGCTCGAGCTTAGACGATTTCTTAATTTCGCGTGGGGTGTTAAACGTATTCGGCATTTTTATATTCTCGGAAAGAGTGGAGGTCACTTTTGCATAACGGTATAAATAGCTTTTAAATGTCTCGGTCGTTACTAAATCGAGATGATGTTCGTCTCTGAGTAAAGCAACTATTTTTTCATGCGTAAACCCTGCCTGTTGATATTGTTTGATCACGGGCAGCAGATTTTTAAAAATTACGCTCTTTTTCTGCGACATTTTTTAATCCTGAGCAAGAGTAGCGCTAAGATTATCACTAAAGTTGCTCACAAAAAAGCATTTAATTTGGCATTTTGCTTACCATGATTTTATATTTGCTTACCTTTTGCTTTTTTGGTCATTATATAGATTTTGTAAATTGTTGAATAAAGACTAGAAATTTAAGAATGAATGACGTAAATATAGGATTATCCTATTTTAAATACCACGATATAAAGGGACGTCATCATGGGAAAACTCAATAAAACAGAAAGAGAATGGCAAAGAGAATTGTCACCAGAAGAGTTTCGCATAACGCGTCAGAAAGGCACGGAGCAAGCTTTCACTGGAAAATATTGGAATACGAAACAAGCTGGCACGTATGTATGTCGTTGTTGCGGGGAACCGCTTTTTTCTTCTGAAACAAAATACGATAGCGGTTGTGGTTGGCCAAGCTTTTATAAGCCAATTGAACCTGCTGCGGTGGAAGAAAATGTAGATACGACACACGGTATGGTCAGAACAGAAATTGTTTGTCATCATTGTGACGCTCACTTAGGGCATGTTTTTGCTGATGGCCCACAGCCGACTGGATTACGTTATTGTATTAATTCGGCATCCTTAGAATTAGAAACAAAAGAAAAAAATGATGAGGAAACTTATCCATGACCACCATTCACCAGTTTGAAGCAGAATTACTGGACGGAAGTAATAAATCCTTTGCAGATTATGAAGGCAAGGTTTTATTAATTGTAAATACAGCCAGCAAATGTGGGTTTACTCCGCAATTTGCAGGTTTGGAGAAAATTTACGAACAATATAAAGATCAAGGTTTGGAAGTTTTAGGCTTTCCATGCAACCAATTTGGCGGACAAGATCCGGGTTCGAATGATCAAATTGGCGCGTTTTGTCAAAAAAACTATGGCGTATCTTTCCCGATGTTTGCCAAAGTGAATGTAAAAGGCCCTGAAGCGCATGTGATTTTCCGTTACTTAACCAATAACTCGAAAGGCGTATTGGGAAATGGCATTAAGTGGAATTTTACGAAGTTTTTAATAGGGAAAAATGGTCAGGTCTTGAACCGCTATGCACCCACGACAAAGCCTGAAACCTTGAATGAAGATATTGAAAAAGCTTTGGCTCAGTCTAAATGATGTGAATCATTGGTGGAACTGAGGTTGATATAAAGGCGCGAAAGCGTCTTTATTTTTTTGGATGTTTTATACTGACGGCTCTTTATTTGAAGGTCATAACATTGTTTAAGCAGATGGTTAAACGTCGAATTTGTGTTTTAACGGTTTTTTTACCTATATGTGTGGGTACAGCTTGGGCAGATAGCAATTTGAACGCTTCTGAATCTGCAGAAACTTCTGTTGATGTCAGCAATCTAGACCGCACGACAGATGCTCAGGTCAATGCATTATTGCAATTATTAAAAACACCTGTAGAAGAATACCAACCTACGCGTGTTGCCGATGTAATTGATCCACATGTCAAACCGAAAATGTATGAAGTCTCTTGGGTAAATGCACCGCAATATGTGCTGTCTACGTCTGAGATGAAAGCGTATAAGCATCCTGTCAAACTACAGCTCACTGTGATTGCTACAACAGGCTATATTGGTAGCTCAAAACTCATTGCAAGTTCAGGCTCTAAAAGCTTTGATCAAAAAGTACAAAAATCCCTATTGGTTGCGCGACTTGAACCCATTCCGATGGTCGATAAAAATCTCAGTTATACCGTTGAACATGAATTTGCTATTCATCCACCTCAATAAGCTTATAGCAGAAGGCAAATTTTGAGTTCCATAAATGATCTGTTATTACTGGTGCATCTAATTGATAATGAAAGATATTACTTTGCAACTAGCTAAAACCTTTCAGATGTCTGCTTATCTATTCGCTTTACAACAATCCGTTATGATCATACTTATTTTTCATACAGCGTTTAACACTGAGCGAACCTCGAACATTTAAATTGGGTGGTACATTTGATTTCTAATGGTTTTCAGTGATTTCTCAATAATTGTTTATAAGTAATTATTGCTAGATGATTAGCTCTGAATAAGTGTTAAGAAATGACTCAAATAAAAATGCCCCAGATTTGGGGCATTTTTATTTTAAGCAAATCGCTTTAAATCAATTAAAGTACTGCTTTTAAGCGACGAATTACTTCTTCACATTGGGCAATATCAGCAACCAGAGCTAAGCGGACATGGTTTTCACCCGGATTACCTTGTGCTGTATCACGTGATAAATAACGGCCTGGAAGCACTTTAACGTGTGCTTTTTCCATCAGCATTTTGGCAAAAGTTTCATCATTATCCACTTTTAACCAGTAGTAGAACCCTGCATCAGGTTTTTGTAATGGCAGTAAGTGACCCAATTCGCGTTGGAATAATTCGAATTTTGCACGGTACTGTACGCGGTTTTCTTCGACGTGTGCTTCGTCATCCCAAGCTGCAATTGAAGCCAACTGGTGTTGAACAGGCATCGCAGCGCCATGATAAGTACGGTATTGTAAATAAGGTTTTAAAAGCGCAGCATCACCTGCCACAAAGCCAGAGCGCATACCCGGTAGGTTAGAACGTTTAGACAGTGAGTGGAATACCACGCAGTTTTTATAGTCATCACGGCCCATTTCAGCACAGACTTCAAGCAGACCAATAGGTGCTTCATCAAACCAAAGCTCTGAGTAGCATTCATCCGACGCAATCACAAAATTATATTGGTCAGACAGAGCAATCAGTTTTTTAAACTGTTCTTTAGAAAGTACCGCACCTGTAGGATTACCCGGTGTGCAGACAAACAATAAAGCGGTTTTTTCCCAAACTTCAGCTGGCACAGCGTCAAAGTCGCCAAGGTAGTTATTTTCTTCTGTACAGTTGATGAAGTAAGGTTCTGCACCCGCAAGTAAAGTTGCACCTTCATAGATTTGGTAGAACGGATTTGGCATCACCACATAAGGGGCATCTTCACGTTTAACCAAAGCTTGTACAAACGAGAAGATCGCTTCACGCGTACCTGACACAGGTAGGACGTTGGTGTCTGCATTGATGCTATTGAGTTTAAAGCGACGAGTTAACCAATTTGCAATACTTGTGCGGAGCTCAGGTAAACCCTTGCTGTTTGGGTAAGTGGATAAGTGCTGAAAATTATCAATAATAGCCTGTTTCACAAACTCCGGTGCAGGATGCTTTGGTTCACCAATCGATAGGGGAATCAAAGGCAAATCTGCGGGTTTCACATCCTGAAATAGCTTATTTAGCTTTTCAAATGGATAAGGGTGCAATAATGACAAACTGGAGTTCATGGAATGGATACCGATCAATTTAAGTTAATGATGACTACAAACCTGATTCGAAGCTTCATCAAGTGCTGACTTTAATTGTGCAGCAAACGTTTCTGCTTCTGAATCGCTCATAGGTGAGCCATCTTTTTTAGTGACATAGAAAATATCTTCAGCACGTTCACCGAGCGTCGCAATTTTCGCAGAGTGAATATCTAGGCCTTGCATCATAAATAAACCACCGACTTTAGCAAGTAAGCCCGGATGGTCAAGTGTCGCAATTTCAACCATATTTTGTTGAAGCGCTTCATTAAAAGAAATACTCACGGTATTTTCAATATCAAAATGACGCAGTTGACGTGGAATACGACGTTGCATCAGGCCTGGGTACTTGTCAGATTGGCTCAAGGCTTTTTTGAGCGCTTCAATAACGGTTTGTTCACGTTCAGGATCTGTTAATAAGGTGCCAAAACGGTCAAGTACAACATAGGTGTCCAAACTAAATGCAGTGGATGCTGTGATAATCCGAGCATCTTGAACGTCTAGATTCATTCTGTCCATAATTGCCACTGTGGTTGCAAACAAGTTAGGCTGATCTTGAGTGTAAATAAAGATCTGTACCGCATCTTGTGCAAATTTACGATGTGCTCGCATCATCACCAATGGTTCTGCATTATTGCCATGTTTTAAAATGGCGCGTGTATGCCATGCGATTTCATCGGCAGATTCTTTTAGGAAATATTCATCACCGAGTTCTTGCCAAACAGTTTCTACATCGTAGAGCGCAAAATCATTGACTAATAGTTCGCTGGCCGCAAATTTAGTGTCTTCAATCAGCATTGGATAGTCTACAGGACGACCTAAACCTGAACGAATCACATCACGTGCTTGTGTATACAGTTGACGCATGAGTGATGCACGCCATGTATTCCAAAGCGTCGGATTGGTTGCGTTGATATCGGCAACTGTTAAGGTGTAGAGATAGTCGAGATGCTCCATATCGCCCATTTTCTCAGCAAATTCTTTCACCACATCTGGATCGGAAATGTCTTTTTTCTGAGAAGTAACGGACATCAATAGATGGTTTTGAATCAACCATGCGACAAGGTTGCACTCACGTTCAGTAAACCCATGGGTACGGCAGAAATCAATTGCATCCGCTGCACCAAGTTCACTGTGGTCACCACCACGACCTTTGGCGATATCATGGAAAATTGCCGCTAAATATACGATGTCACGGCGCGCCAGTCGTTGGAATACAGAGCTAACGACAGGGAAGTCCTTAGCAAATTCAGGCTCTTTAAAACGGTTTAAATTACGTAATAATAATAGGGTATGGGCATCGACAGTATAAATATGGAACAAGTCGTATTGCATGAGTCCCATGATTTGCCCAAAGGCAGGAATATAGTTGCCGAGCACACCATACCGTTTCATCGCCACCATGGTGTCATATAAACGGTAGGGTGAGCGAATGATTGCCATAAATAAGGCTTGATGTGCAGGATTGTCACGGAAGTTTTGATCAATACGTTTTGCCGCAAGTGACAATAAACGTAAAGTTCGGGCACGAATGCCTTCAATTTCTGGACGATTCGCCAAGAGGTAGAAAATTTCTAGAATAGCACTTGGATTTTCAGAGAAAATTTTATGATGCTGCACAGCCAATTTACCATCAACTAATTTGAAATTGGCATTGATCTCTTCAATTTTACGTTCATAGTCAGGTAAGCGTGGCGTAATGACAGATTCATTAAAATAAGCCAAGAGCATTTCATTTAACGTCGTCACTTGCTGAGCGCTACGATAGTAACGTTTCATGAACTGTTCGATTGGATAATTCGGTGATTTACCTTCTTCGCGCTGATAGCCAAATTTAGCGGCAATGTCACGTTGATAATCAAACAATAATCGGTTTTCGTCGCGCTTGGTTAAGCGATGTAAATGATGACGGATTTCCCAAAGAAAGCTTTCTGTTTCTTCAAGAACGCCAAGTTCAAACTCTGAAATAAAACCTAGATGTACAAGGTCATAGATGCGATTGACACGGAAATGACGCTTTGCAATCCAACCGATTTGGTTGATGTCGCGGATACCACCGGGCGCATTTTTAATATCGGGTTCTAAGTTGCTTTCGGTATTGTTATGTTGAGCATAGCGTTTGGCTTGCTCTTGCATTTTGGCATCATAGAAGGTTTTATCCGTCCATGTCTGTGACACGATACGGCGTGGCCATTTGGCTAGGTGTTCATTGCCCACAATCAAACGTGCTTCGATCAGCGCTGTTGCCACGGTTAAATCATTGGTGGCTTGAGCAACACAATCGTTAATAGTACGTACACTGATGCCCGGTTTGAAATTACCAACATCCCAAAGTGTTGAAATAAAGCTGGAGATGAGTTTTTCTTGTTCTGGGCTGATTTCATCCTCAGACAAAATCATGATATCGACGTCGGAGTATGGCAGCATTTCACGGCGACCATAGCCACCTACAGCAAACAAACCGAGATCGGTTTGGTCGAGTTCAGCATGTGTCCATAAGAACTTTAAAGCTTCATCGATTAGATTCGATCGCGCCAAAATCACATCACGAATCGACTGTCCATTTTCAAAGCATTCCTGTAGCTGATTTTCAACATCTGAGCGCCATTGGTTAATCGCCTGAATGTCGTGGTTACTTTTAATGTAATTCAGCAGAGGAAGCGTATTGATCATGAACAGTGGTCCGTTAAGGTGTTACAAACTTAGTTTTGTTGAACACTGACTTGTTGTACAGCATGTTGAGCAAGTTCACGCGCGTGATCTGTGGTTTCAGCGCGTGCTGTTGCTACGCCCATACGGCGACGTTTAAAGCCTTCTGGTTTACCAAAGAGGCGTAAATCGGTGTCTGGATTAGCCAAAGCAAGATTTAAGCCAGTAAATGATAAATTGGTATCATCCACGCCTGCATAGATGACTGCGCTCGCAGCAGTACTGTGTCGAGCAGTATTCACAGGCAGACCAAGAATGGCACGTGCATGCAGTTCGAATTCGCTTTGGAATTGCGATGCAAGAGTGACAAGGCCTGTATCGTGTGGACGAGGTGATACCTCACTAAACCATACTTTATCGCCTTTGACAAACAGTTCCACCCCAAAAATGCCACATCCACCTAATGCAATGGTTACTTTATTGGCAATACGCTTGGCTTCCTCTAATGCAAGAGCAGTCATAAGTTGTGGCTGCCAACTTTCTACATAGTCACCAGCGTCTTGGCGGTGGCCAATCGGGTCGCAAAATGATGTTTCAATTTCACCTGTTTCTGCATTTTTAGCACGAACAGTCAGCAGGGTGATTTCAAAGTCAAAGTCAATTTGTGATTCCACGATCACGGTGCCTTGATTTACACGTCCACCTGTTTGTGCATATTCCCAAGCAGCATCGACTTCATCAAAGCTTTTTACACGTGACTGTCCTTTACCCGAAGACGACATGACAGGCTTAACAAAATTTGGATAGCCAATGTCATCGCATGCAGCACGGAACGCTTCAAGGGTATTGGCAAATCGGTAGGCTGAAGTTGGGAGTCCAAGCTCTTCGGCAGCTAGACGGCGAATCCCTTCACGATTCATCGTCAGGTTGACAGCTTTTGCAGAAGGAATGACAGTGGCAATCTTTTGTTCTTCAATCTCGACCAAAACTTGAGTCGCAATGGCTTCAATTTCAGGGACAATCAAATGAGGCTTAACTTGAGAAATTAAGGCTTTAAGTGCCTCAGGATCTGCCATATTTAAAGTATGAGAAAAATGTGCAACTTGCATGGCAGGAGCATGGTCATAACGATCGGCAGCATGAACTTCTACACCCAAACGTTGCAATGAAATCACAACTTCTTTACCGAGTTCACCAGAACCTAACAGTAAGACTTTATACGCTGAAGACTGAAGTGGAGTACCAATAGTGACGCTCATGTAAATCATCCATGCTTGATTTTATGGGAATTTAAGCATAGCAGAACTTGTTCGAGAGATAAGCGAGTGTTCACATAAATAAATGATATTGTCCAACAATTTTTTTTATATCTTTATGGGGTGCGTTCGTGTAATTATTTACCTGTGAAAATCTTTAAAAAGTGGTATTTAGTTGTTTTTTATTTAAATTCACTTTAAATATACCTGCATTTTTTACAGATGCAGGGAATGGCTCAATATCCAAATTTGCACATTGAAGCGCACAAAGCTGTATAGATGTTTGGCGGAAATTGGGCCAGTACAGCAATCCGAGCAGTGGTGCGACGCATATGCATAAAATAAATATCATTCCAACTAAAACGGCAGTGAAATGAAGCGCGTCTGTAGCCACCGACAGAAGGTGAAATGATGAATTGAGCCATGAACTGAGGCTGAAAATGCACAATAGAAAAACCAATAAGAAGCCGATCAGCTGCAGAAAATTGCTGAACAGACGAGGCATCGATATGTGTGAAAACATCAGGCGACGTGGATGTAAGTGCAGAATCTGCTGTGTGCAGTTATATAAACCCACAATCATTTTTTGTTGATTTTTCTCTATATAGATGGCGCGGATCTGATCTGTAGATTGGCAATGTACAGCGCAGAAATTAGCACTGAATAGCTGGCTTTGAATGAAGCATTCAAATATACGCTTTCGATGGGCTTTTGCAGTCCCCAACTCAATTCAGATGGTTGTCTAGAATGAATATAAATTTTGCCTTGAATACAATGGTACTTTGCCATCTATGGGGTTTCGCTAGATTTTTATGTTATACGTTGACTATCTCATAAATATTGCTAATTAAAAGGCACAGGCTGAAGAAGCTTGTGCTTGAGGTTTTTATTTGGATTGTCGCTGACTCAGCTTTAGAGATGAAAAGGTATATAGGTATAGACTAAGCCGTAAGTCAGTGCCGCAGTCAGTGTAGCAGGGACAATTTTTTTAAACTTGAAATACAAGCCTGCAAGCACAGCAAATCCAACTAACATGGCAAAGCTTTTATTTGGAGTTTCAAGCAGCGGCGGTAAGGTTGCAACCACCAACATTGAACTAATTGCGGCAATACCAATCGAGCCCAAAGCGATTTTGAGCCATAAAGAACCACGCTGCTGTGAACCTTGCTGAAATTTCTGAATTACAAAGAATGGCCCAAACCGTGATGCAAAATTCGCAATCCCGACCAAGATCCCGACCAGGATAATTTCTAGATTCATGATGCTTCACCCATATGTTCAGGATCAGGTTTTTTTAAGACATAATGTTTGAATAAACCGGCAAAAATACCAGAAGAAATACCGATAAAAATCGCAGCAGACAAGTCGATAAAGTAGCAGGCAATCGCAGAAACAATAATTGTAACCGTGACCACAAATGTATGTTTTTTCTCAAATGCGGCAAGTAAAAAGCTTAAAAACAATGCAGGCAGCAGGAAGTCGAGTGCGGCTTGTAAAAATTGTGGAAGGTTGCTGACTTGATCGGCAAATAAACCGCCTAAAAATGAGCCTGTTGCCCATGACAGCCAACTAAATAAGCTGAGTCCTAACATCCAAGATTCTGACCATTCTTGACGACGTTGCGACAGTTTAATCATACCTGATGCAAAAACTTCGTCGGTTAAACCCCAAGCCCAAACTGCCGTTTTCTTTAAATTGAGTCGGTCTTGAATCAGGTTTTGTAAAGCAGGACCGTAGAGCAAATGGCGTATATCGAGAGCAATTACAGTAAGAGCAGTCATCCAAATAGATGTTCCACTTCCAAGTAAAGCAACGACGAGAAACTGACTGGCACCTGCATACATGGAGCATGATAAAAATAAGGCTTCCCACGCAGTGAAACCAAATTGAGTCGCAGAAACCCCAAATGCAAAAGAAACAGGAAGATAGGTAAAGATAATGGCTTGACTATCTTTAGCACCTTGCCAAAAACCCGCAGGCTGAACTGTAGGAAGTTTGTGCTCAGACACGACACACCTTTGAAAGAGTTGAACAACAGGTCAAATGATGATTGAGTATTGTACTCGAATTCACTAGCATATTGCCGAATATGTTTGCTGAAATGAGCCGGATATGCAGAGGTTAAAGATGCGTGGGATACTGATTGTTTCATTATTGAGCAGCACGGTGTTGTTGCAGGCCTGTGGTAATGATGGAGCTGAACAAGCTCAAGTCGAAATTAAAGCAGCACCTAAATTAACCAATGATGCAACGGAGTATGCTGCCAAAGCTTGGGCGTTTATCAATGAAGTCGATCCGATTGTTTATGCAAAGCAAGTCGATCAGATGGAAGAGAAAGTTCGTATTCCAGCGCGTAAATTGAGTACCGAATGGCGTATCAATGTCAAAATGACCGATTCTGTGACTGAAGGTAAATATGCACTGTGTCGTAAAGCTTTAACAAGTCTGGAAATTTGGGCACGTGAAAGTATTGATCAGAGTTCGACTGTTGCACAAAAGCAAGCAGATTATGAGCGTGATAAAAATCAATGCAAAGGTGCGATTGAAAACCCTGAACTCGGAAATACCGATCCGAAAAAAGTAGGCGTTTAACCCGATCAAAGCAGTGAAGATTCACTGTTTTTTTTTGGAAAATATCAAAAAACAAGAATAAATCTATAAGAGAGGATTGGAAATTTCTCCTAAAAGTATCGCTATTTCATATAAAAAATAAATCAGACCGCTGTCTTTGCGTTGAGCTTAGTTTCAAATTTGCATGTTTATTTTTTGAATTTAAATAGATAAAGCATTGATAATGAATTGTAAAAATATCTTTTGAGAAAAATTTATTGTTAAAAACTCCCCATTTTAGAACGCTAGTCGTCTGACTTTCTCTTTAATTAATATTTTTAAAATATTAATAATACAAAGTATGGATAATGTGATAAAAAATTAAAATTATCATTATTTGATAAAGTGTGTAAAAATAACTGCGTAAAAGATGAAGTATGTAAATTAAATTAAAGACGTTGAATAGGTGATTAAGATGAAAAAAACATTAATGATGTTGTCGGTTTTGGCTGTTTTGACTACAGCAGTCAATGTACAAGCAGCGACTGAAGACAAATCAGAAGCATCAACTCAAGAAGTTGCAGCATGTACAAATGGTTTTGACAGTGTAAATGTTTGCCAATTATTGTCTTGATCAAAACTCGATAAAGTGAAGTGCCACAAATAAAAGCAAAATAACTATAAAGAATCATTCTGGTGCAATTAAATGCACTTATTTAAATCACAAATGTCAGACATCATGCACAGGAAGTGCATGAGCAATCTGATGTAACTGCGCTAGATCTAAAACTTCAATTTGTTTAAACGCAACACGAAGCACCTGTATTTTTTCCAACTGCTGAAGCTCCTGATTGACTGATTGTCTTGAGCAATTCATCAGTTGCGCGAGTTGTTCCTGCGAGATATATATGGTGTGTTGCTCAATTTCCAAATGATTTCCATATCCATTTAAAATAAACAGCAGACGCTGTGCGAGACGTTGACTTAAACTTTGCGTTTGTAAGGCTATGAGTTCCATAAAGGCATAGCGAAGTTTTTGACTGGTGAGCTGGGCAATATGAAACCAAAACTCAGGGTGTTGTTGTAATAATTGCTGAATTGCTTGAGCCGGTAAGTGTAATAAGGTGGACTTTTTGGTACAGATGGCATCGTGAGAACGTGGTAATTGGTCAACCAAGGATATTTCGCCAAACCACATAATCGGCTCAGCAATGGCGGCAATCGCTTCTTTGCCATGAATATCAATATAGCCTAAGCGAACTGCGCCTTCTAAGACCGCATACATACCATTAAAACGCTGTCCTGATAAAAAAACACGTGCGTCTTTTTCGAAAGTTAAGGTCAGGGCATGGCGGCAGATAAAGTCTTGGAAGGAAAGATTTAAGCCTGAATACCACACATTTTTATTGAGTTGATGCACATATTGAGCGTCCAGCACAGCATATCCTTATTTTTTGGTCCAATTTGTCTATTAGCTGACAACTTTATTGATGCATTTTTTTATATAGTGAAATGAGTGAATGAACAAGGAGTAAGTTAATGAGCAAACTTGAAAGACTGCTAAGCCAATATGCAGCATATCATTTAGATCGAAAAAATGTACTGACGCATTTTGTGGGTATCCCGCTCATTGTATTTTCGATTATGTGTCTAACAGCACGAGCAGGGCTGATGATTTCAGGTTTTGAACTAACCCTTGCATTATTGTTGATTATTGCCAGTGTCATTTATTACCTGAGTTTAGATAAAATTTTCGGTTTGATCATGCTTTTGGTGTTTGCCGTCACATATCCCTTAGCCTTAATGATCGCAAAAATGAGCCTTATGTCATGGTTGATCTGGAGTGTGGGGATCTTTGTAGTGGGTTGGATCATCCAGTTTATCGGTCATTATTATGAAAAGAAAAAGCCTGCGTTTATGGATGATGTCATTGGCTTGGCAATAGGGCCTTTATTTGTTCTAGCTGAGTTTGTGTTTCTACTAGGCTTTCGTAAAGAGCTTGAACAACGCATGCTGACAGAAGCAAGAAGACAGCGCGCAGAGATGGATGCAAAAGCATTACATACTGCTCACCCATAAATGATTTGAATAAAAAAGCCGGATAATTCCGGCTTTTTTTGCGCGATGTATTGATTCTCAACTGTTTAGGATTTAACAGCTGCTTTATGTTGTTCCGCTGCGACCTTTTGTGCAGCGATTTTTGCTTTTGCGTCAGTATTTGCAGCTTTGGCAGCATGGGTTGAAGTTTTAGCTTCTGATTTTGCTTGTGTTGCAAGATGCTGTGCTTGAGCTGCATCATGTTTTGCTAATTTTTGATTATGTTTCACTTTGCTCTGAGCCAATTGGCTGGCTTGTTTTGCATCGTGTCGAGCGACTTTTGCATCATGCTGCGCAACTTGTGCTGCATGTGTAGCAGTACGTTCCTGATGTTTTGCATCTTTAGCAATAGAAACACAAGTACCACCTTTATGGTTTGCACCTGTACCACCTGTAAGTGTGGTGCCTTGTGGACATGCAAACGCAGTTGCACTAAGCATTGTAAAGATACCTGCTGTTAGAATTGTGCTGATTTTTTTCATTGCTATTGTTCTATGAAAATAGGCATTAGTGCCTATGAGTAAATTTATAGCAGAACGGTAGCGATTTAAGTCGTTGCACTGTGGTGACTCGGCAACCAAATCATGTATTCGTGTCGATATAATTTTGTTTTTAAGTTTTTAAATATGCTTATTTTTTGGCTTGAGCTTTTGCCTGAAATTAAAAAAGCCAGCAAATTGCTGGCTTCTTATGAGTACTGTCTTATACGTTAAAACGGAAGTGTAAAACATCGCCATCTTGAACGATGTATGTTTTACCTTCTAAACGCCATTTACCTGCTTCTTTAGCGCCGGCTTCACCGTTGTATTGAACGAAGTCGTTGTAGGCAACACATTCAGCACGAATAAAGCCTTTTTCGAAGTCAGTGTGAATCACACCTGCAGCTTGAGGTGCAGTTGCACCAATTTTTACTGTCCAAGCGCGAACTTCTTGTACACCAGCTGTGAAGTATGTTTGAAGACCAAGTAAGCCATAACCTGCACGAATAACTACGTTTAGACCAGGTTCTTCCATGCCTAAAGCTTCAAGGAATTCAGCACGATCTTCATCTTCAAGTAATGAAATTTCTGCTTCGATTTGGTTGCAAAGTGGAACCACAATCGCATTTTCTTCAGCAGCTAATTTTTGTACTGCTTCTAAGTGAGGGTTATTTTCGAAACCATCTTCTGCAACGTTGGCAATATACATGGTTGGTTTAAGGGTTAAGAAGCCATAACCACGCACCAATTTACGTTCATCTTCATCAAGGTCAGCTGCACGCGCAGGTTTACCTTCATCCAGTAAAGGTAAGATTTTGTCTAAAACAGCTTTGGTCGCAATCGCTTCTTTATCGCCACCTTTTGCAGATTTTGCTAGACGTGTAATTGCTTTAGAAACAGCTTCTAAGTCAGCAAGTGCAAGTTCAGTGTTGATTGTTGCGATATCGTCAAGTGGGTCAATTTTGCCATTTACGTGAATGACATTCTCGTCTTCAAAACAACGTACAACATGTGCAATAGCATCCGTTTCACGAATGTTGGCTAAGAATTGGTTACCAAGGCCTTCACCTTTAGATGCACCAGCAACGAGACCTGCGATATCCACAAATTCCATCGTGGTTGGGACAACACGTTGTGGGTTTACAATTTCAGCAAGTTTATCCATACGTGGGTCAGGTACAGGTACAATCCCAGTATTTGGCTCAATTGTACAGAATGGGAAGTTTTCAGCAGCAATCGCAGCTTTGGTTAATGCGTTGAAAAGCGTTGATTTACCAACGTTCGGCAGGCCGACAATACCACAGTTAAAACCCATGAAATAACTCACAAAGTATTATAAAAAAATTGTGGATGATTTTACATGAAAGCCATAATAAAGTCAGGTGATATGGGCAGGAGAATGTATATCTTATTGAATCGCGCAGAGATAGAGATGAATTCACGTCTGAATAATGCTTGAGTTGCACTACAGATGCAGAATAGGTGCAAAAATGACATTGTGTTTCAATAACACAGTGACTAAAGTATCCCTATAAAATTACTGGGTTTTATAAACTACAGTTACAACAAAAACTTGGAGCATTTATGCGAACTCTCTACCAGTTTCCACTCTCACATTTTTGTGAAAAGGCGCGCTGGTTACTCGATCATAAAGAGTTGGATTATGTGGCTCATAATTTAATGCCGGGTGTACATCGTGCATTTGCACAGCTTAAAACAGGGCAAAACAAATTACCGATTTTACGTGATCAAGATCATTGGGTTGCAGATTCAACTCAAATCGCCTTTTACTTGGATGCGACCTACCCCGAACATAGTCTGATCCGTCCAGATGTCAAACTGCGTGAAGACGCTTTAGAAATTAATGAACTCTCCATTGAGTTAGGGCAACATGTGCGCCGTTGGGGGTTGGCACATGTATTAAATGAAAGTGAAGAATCACTTGATATTTTAATTGGTGAAAAAGGCTATTTACGTCAGTTTGAAAAATATTCAAAACCGATTATAAAGGCACTGGTTTCTAAGG
The DNA here is from genome assembly GCF_013420465.1 of Acinetobacter sp. YH01005. Taxonomy (NCBI): domain Bacteria; kingdom Pseudomonadati; phylum Pseudomonadota; class Gammaproteobacteria; order Moraxellales; family Moraxellaceae; genus Acinetobacter; species Acinetobacter sp. YH01005. The sequence continues at coordinate 27,638 of NZ_VOYA01000005.1, forward strand.
GTTATCAATTAGATACAGATAAGGTTGCGGCTTCACGTGAGCGACTGGATGAAATTGTGGTTGATTTAAATCAACGTCTGATTGAACAAGGTGGGCGTTATTTTGTGGGCGACCGATTAGGTTTAGCCGATATTGCGGTGTGTTCAATGTTAGCGCCGTTATTAGAGGTTGTCGGAACGCCGTGGGAAAAAGAGCATGGCGAAACCTTGTCAGAAGAGTTCAAAGCTTATAAAGCCTATTTGAGCGATTTGCCTTTAGGTCAATATGTACAACGCATATACCAAACAGAACGGAATGCACGGGTAGATTGGCGTGGTGTATAAGCCCTTTATATGAAACTTTGCGTCATACTGCTTAAAAAAAGCGCGCCTAATGGCGCGCTTTTTTTTATAAGACTTTCAATCCTTAAATATAGCTTTGTTGTTGAATATCCATAATATTCAACACTGGACTGATACTATCAGCTTGTAAAGTATTCAGCGGCATAACCGGGTAAAAGATATTTCCTATAGCATCTTTAATACTTGGGATGATGGTGGAGATATCAAAATCACCTTGAGCAGAACCTAAATTTTCCAATAGGTCATTAATATTTGGTATTTGCCCCGTGAGGTTTTCAGTCAATTGGTTGAACTGATCCGAGATAGAACCCAGATCAATTTTTTCAGGAGCAAGATTGCCAAGTAAATCGCCAAGATTTGGAATGGTCAGTTGATCGAGGAACTGAGTCGCTTCACCATTGCTGTCCATCAGTGCAATGACTGGTTTCAATGAATCAATCACTTGATTTAAATCAGTTGAAAGCGTCAGTAAGGATGGATTGTTGACCACATCCAAAATGGTGCTCACGCTATTTAATACATCATAAATCGCTTTGACGGTTTGAGCCTGATCCGTATCGATGACATCGCTTTTTGCCAGTAAATCTAACAGCGGATTAAGTCCTTTGATCACCCCTGAAATGGTCTCAGGGATATTGCCTTGGTTGGCTGATGAAATGGCGGTCACTAGATTGGTCACACTTCCAATCACAGTCGGTAAAGCATGGCTCAACTGTTCCATATCAATAGTTGAGTTATCTTTATTGATTGAGGCTAATAAAGGTAGGAGGGCACTCGTTGCACCTTGTGCAATTTGCCCAAAGTCAATGTTTCCAGAATACGAGCTCCCAATCATCTGAATAATGGGTTGCGCATATTCTAAAACTTGACTGAGTGTATTGATAATTTGCGTTGAATCCGTTGACCCTGTTGCACTTCCAAGCATAGCGAGCAGTGGTTTGATGGCATTTACAGCGCTGCTGATATTGTCAGGAAGATTGCCTTGATTATTGGTGCTACTCAGTAAACTTTGCAAGCTGTTGACAATGGTAGGTAAGGATTGAACCAACTGATTCATCTCTGTTGAGCCAGCGTTGCTACCTAAGTTTTGTAGGAGTGGTTGCAGAGTTGTCATCAATGTCTTGAGTGCATCCGAATTTGAACCGTTATTGGATGTTAGACTTTGAATCGTGCTAATCACTTGAGGAAGCGATTTAGTCAGAGCGCTAAAATCAAAAGACTTTGTGCCACCTAAATTACCCAATAATCCTGTCAGCGTATCCGTGATATTGGTTGTAGGTTTAAGCGGGCTAAGTAGGTTACTGACCGTGCTGCTAATTGTACTGAGTTGTAGGGATGGACTTAGTACAGAACTTAATTTTGAGCTGAGTGAGCTCAGTGATTTAATTGCCATGTTTATTCTTCCGTTTTTGTTTTTTTGTATATTTATGAACCGCCGCTATTTTTTAATGTAATTACCAAATCTAGTAAATAAGTGAAAAAAAGCAAAATGTGAAATAGAGCGCACATTGAAAAATATAGTAAAAATAAAAAATTGAAAAATATACATAAAATATCTTTTCCTTTTATCTGAAATTGATTTATTCAGATCAATGGAATGCATCGAGAAGCTTTATTGGTAGGTTGTCTAAAGACGTCATTTAGAATATAAAAACTAAACTTTGATGAAAAAACATTCATTTAATCGTCGAATTAATGCAAATTATTATGTTCATAATGCGTATGAGCTTTATTATTTTTAATAAATCATGCTATACATGAGAAAAATTGCACATAAATGCTGATTTTAAAATTTAAAATAACATTGAAAATGACAACAGACGTTTGATGAATCAGGATCATCAACACTGTTTTCAAAAATGGCTGGAGTAGACTGATGGAACTAGACCGTTTTGATAAACAAATTTTAGAAATTTTGACTCATGAAGATGTCAATTTAAATGAACTGTCAGAGCGGGTGAATTTATCGGTCAGTTCAGTTCATCGACGGATCAAACAATTGATTGATCACAATATTATCAGTGGTCTGAAACGCGAAATTAATTATCAAAAATTGGGCTTTAGTTTGCATGTGTTGCTGCAGGTGTCATTAAGCAAACACGATACAGATACCTTTGCTAAATTTTTAGAAGAATTAGAAAGTATTCCAGAAGTCATTAATGCATTTTTAGTGACAGGGCAGTCTGCCGATTTTATTGTAGAAGTCGTTGCACGAGATATGGAAAACTATAGTGAAATTTTACTCAAGCGCATTGGTAAAATTGAACATGTGGTCGCATTACATTCGAGCTTTGTAATTAAACAATATAATGTCTTTAACTGTAATGGTTTGTTAAATAAGGTTTAAATGTAGCTCTCAAAGATAGACTCAAACAGTTGAAAGTTTGGTATTAAAAAACGCACCGAAGGGTGCGTTTTATACATCACTCGATTGAATTATAGAGCTTCTAACTCAGCCATCACTTCATCGGTGAATTCAACGTTGGTATATACGTTTTGAACGTCGTCAAGATCTTCAAACATATCAATCATTTTGATGATTTTTTTCGCTTGTTCGATATCTGAAATTAACGCTTTAGTTGAAGGGTTCATGACTACTTCGGCGTTATCAGATTTTAAACCTGCTGCTGCAAGTGCATCTTGAACTTCACCGAAAGTTTCTGGTGTGGTGATAACTAGAATTTCTTCTTCGTCCACTTCGATGTCTTCAGCACCCGCTTCTAAAGCGATATCCATGATTTGATCTTCTAAAGAAACATCTTCAAAAGTAATCTCACCACGTTTGGTAAACATATAAGCCACTGAACCTGCAGTACCTAAATTACCATCAGTTTTAGAGAAGCAGTGACGAACGTCAGGAACAGTACGGTTCAAGTTGTCAGTCATTGTTTCAATGATGACAGCAACACCACCAACGCCATAACCTTCGTAAGTGACTTCTTTTAGATCAGCATTTTCTTCACCGCCGACACCACGTTGGATTGCACGGTTAATGGTGTCACGTGTCATGTTTGCAACTAATGCTTTTTCAACAACAGCACGTAAACGTGGGTTAGACGCTACATCACCGCCGCCTAAACGTGCAGCTGTCACGATTTCACGGATAAATTTTGTGAATACTTTAGCGCGGCTCGCATCTTGTTTTGCTTTACGATGCTTAGTATTAGCCCACTTGGAATGACCCGCCATGCGAAATATGCTCCTTGTAGATTGGCCTTATGCCTATCAAATTGAGCAAATTCTACCATAATGGCTTTTTTGTGTGAAAGTACTGGATTTCAGGAATTGAGTAGTTGAAAAAAAATATCCAAATTTGAGAAAATAATAAGAAATGTCAAAACGCTCGTACTGTAATTTTTCTTATGATGAGAATCGGGCTGAAAGGGGAAGTTCGATCTTGTTATAAAAGGAAGATATAAATGTACAATGCATGGAGCACGTGACATTTATATCTTTAAATACGTATTTCGTTAAAACGTGAATGGCGCTTAGTCTTTATTTTTAGGTTCAGGGATCACGATGTCTAAACCTACTTTATCTTTATAGAGCTGCTTAATTAAAGCTAAATCGTGATCGAGGTCAGTTGGGTAAATCTTACCGAAAATACCGCCTTGTTTGGTTTTTGAGTTGGCATACATTAATACAATTGGCACACCTGCAGCTTTAGCGATATACCAAAAGCCTGTGCGAATCGGTTTTCGTGCTTCACCACGTTCTGCACGGGTCGCTTCTGGAGCAATGACTAAATTAAATTTTTCATTGGCTTCAAAATGCTCAACCATTTGAGTCACGATGTCTTTATTGGCTTTACGGTCTACAGGAATACCGCCAATCAATTCAAGAACAGGTTTAAATGGACCTTTAAAGAGTTCTTTTTTAATCAGCGTGTGAATTTTAATGTCGTAAATTTGGCAAAGGGCCAGTGAAAGAACAGCATCCATCATTGAGGTGTGTTCAAAGCCGACGATCACTTGTTTATTTTCTAAAACATCAGGTTCTACGTGGTATTTCCAGCCTGCCAATTTAAATGCAGATTCGCCAATAAACTTTTTCAACATAGTCGGTGATACGGTGATTTTAAAAAGGTGTAATTTCTGCTTGTTTGGATCATGAGTCAAGAGGATTTAAGTGAGCTTTGATCTGAATTGTGCATATATTTCAAATCGGAATAAGAAGGGGGGATTGAAGAATTATACTTTTTAGCAATAAATCGGTTAAATTTTATATAGCAAAGCTATCATCATAGATAAAAATACTCTTAAAAATTTGCTAAATATGGCTAGGCACCGTCAGAAATTCTTATTAGACTTTTGTCGTAGGTTAAAATTTTTAACCTGTTGGTCTTAACTCGTTTTCTAACGGAGAACTCAAGCATGATTTATTTAACTGCTGTGTTATTCGCTGTTGCTATGTTTGCTTTGATTGTTATTTGGTCAATTGTTGAGTTTTATTTGGACTTAAGAAAGCCTGAACAGGTTGAGTCTTAATATTTGTGCTTTTAAAGTGTGAAATATATAGTATTTCTAAATGTCATGAATCAAAAAACATTTGCTTATAATGAATAAAATAATACCTTTTAAGTATAACAAATCGTGACTTTATTTAAGGGTATCTAGAACTTAAGCTTTTAAATTTTTCTTGAATGTATTTCTTTATAACCTACTTCTTGTATTAACCAATCGTAGCTTACTCAAGTTGACTTGAAGTTTTGTACGTATCTATATGTTATCTGCCATATCTTTTAAAGGCTTAGACAAACTTTACTTAGCTTTTAACATTAAAAAACCCCTCACGATTAATGCACGTAAGGGGTTGTTTTATATGGTGGGCCCACACAGACTTGAACTGTGGACCAACGGATTATGAGTCCGCTGCTCTAACCAACTGAGCTATAGGCCCTATATTCTGAATGTGTTATTTATCAACAAGTTCAGACGCAAAGCATACTAGCGAAGATTTTTTTAAAAGACAAGCCTTTTTCTTCACGGCTGCACACTAACACAACAAATTGGCTGTAGTTGCAGCAGTTGAGCTTGGATTAGACCAAAATGCACAAAGTGCCGAATCCTATCGTGATGTAAATCACGACAAAAGTTATCAAACAGTCAAAATAACCTTATAATAATGCCCATTCTTGTCAGTACCGTGCTCAACAGCGCATAGATTGGTACTGGCCTCACATTTTTAAGTCAATGTCCTACATTTATTCGGCTTATGTTTTCATTTTTATGTGTTGCACTGACACATAAGAATATTTAGGTGCCCACATGGAAATTAAGGTTAATTATCTCGATAACCTTCGACAAGAAGCCAAATTTGATGACTTCACGGTAATTGCCGACCAACCTATTCGCTATAAAGGCGATGGCTCTGCTCCCGGACCATTCGACTACTTTTTAGCGTCATCAGCATTATGTGCAGCGTATTTTGTAAAAGTGTATTGTGTAGCGCGAGACATTCCGACAGACAATATTCGTTTATCTCAAAATAATATTGTTGATCCTGAAAACCGCTACAAGCAAATTTTCAAAATCCAAGTCGAACTTCCTGCGGATATTTCAGAAAAAGACCGTCAAGGCATTTTGCGTTCAATTGACCGCTGTACGGTTAAAAAAGTGATTCAGACTGGTCCTGAGTTTGTCATTGAAGAAGTAGAAAGCATTGATGCAGATGCACAAGCTTTACTTATGCCAAATTTAGCGTCAGAAAGTACCACGTTTATACCGGGTAAAGATCTGCCACTAGAAGAAACCATTGCCAATATGTCAGGTATTTTGGCTGGTTTAGGCATGAAGATTGAAATTGCATCATGGCGTAATATCGTACCGAATGTTTGGTCACTACATATTCGTGATGCACAATCGCCAATGTGTTTTACCAATGGTAAAGGCTCAACCAAAGAAAGCGCATTAGCTTCGGCTTTGGGTGAATTTATTGAACGTCTCAATTGCAACTTCTTCTATAACGATCAGTTCTGGGGTGAAGAGATTGCCAATGCGGACTTTGTGCACTATCCAGATGAAAAATGGTTCCAACCCGGCCCAGAAGGCGAGTTACCTGTCGAAATTTTGGATGACTACACACGTGTAATTTATAACCCAGAAGATGAGTTGTTAGGCACACATCTATATGACACCAATTCAGGAAATACAGCACGCGGTATTTGCTCTCTTCCTTTTGTCCGTCAGTCAGATGGTGAAACAGTGTATTTCCCATCAAACTTGATTGAAAATTTATACTTGTCAAACGGGATGAGTGCAGGGAATACCTTGGCTGAGGCTCAAGTGCAATGTTTATCGGAAATCTTTGAGCGTGCGGTCAAACGTGAGATTTTAGAAGGTGAATTGGCTCTACCAGATGTACCAGAAGAGGTTTTAGCCAAATATCCAAGTATTGTTGCAGGTATTAAAGGGCTTGAAGAACAAGGTTTTCCTGTATTGGTAAAAGATGCTTCACTTGGTGGTCGGTACCCTGTGATGTGTGTAACCTTAATGAACCCACGTACTGGTGGGGTTTTTGCATCTTTTGGTGCGCACCCTAAACTCGAAGTGGCTTTAGAGCGTAGCTTAACCGAGCTTCTACAAGGCCGAAGCTTTGAAGGTCTAAACGATCTACCAAAACCAACGTTTAGCTTGAATGCAGTCACTGAGCCAAATAACTTTGTAGAACACTTTATTGACTCAAGTGGTTTGGTATCTTGGAAATTCTTTAGCGCACAATCAGACTATGATTTTGTAGAGTGGGATTTCACATCTGAAGGTGAAAATGCCAATGCGGAAGAAGCTGCAGCGATGTTTGCGATTCTAGAAGACATGGGCAAAGAAGTGTATATGGCGGTCTACCAGCATCTTGGTGCTACGGCATGTCGTATTTTAGTTCCGGGTTATTCTGAAGTGTATTTGGTTGAAGACTTGGTTTGGGATAACACCAACAAAGCTTTGGACTTCCGTGAAGATATTTTAAACATTCATCGTCTAGATGAAGACGAGTTAGTGTCACTGGTTGAGCGCTTAGAAGAGCTTGAAGTGGATGACTACACGGATATTGTGACGCTCATCGGGATTGAGTTTGATGACAATACCGTATGGGGTCAATTAACGGTTCTTGAGCTCAAACTACTGATCTATATTGCGCTACAAGAGTTTGAAGAAGCAAAAGAGTTGGTCGAAACCTTCCTTCAATACAACACCAATACGGTCGAACGTGGTTTGTTCTATCAATGTATGAATGTGGTTTTAGAAGTTGAATTGGACGATGACTTAGATCTCAATGACTATGAACATAATTTCCGTCGTATGTTTGGTGACGAACGTATGGATGCAGTGATTGGTTCAATGGATGGCAGTCTTCGCTTCTACGGTTTAACTGAAACCAATATGCAACTTGAAGGTTTAGATCGTCATTTACGTCTGATTGATAGCTATAAAAAATTGCATGCTGCACGTGCGAAGTTTGCCAGTCAGAACGTTTAAATCTGGGCTTGTGAATAACGTTACTCATGTGATCATCTATTTGAAAAAACTCTCCTAAGGGGGAGTTTTTTTGTGCGAAATTTGCTGAAAATTAATCTATATCTGTGATGTTGATATTAATAAAAATCCTTATAACTCAGGTGAATATAAGGAAGGCTTAAAAATAACCGATTATCCGAAATTGTGTCATTTTAAAGTAAAGATATTTGACTCATTGGAAAAATATGCTAATAAATTAGCTATGGCGTGTTTAGGCATGATCATAATATTTCAGGACGAAATATTCAGAAGCACATTAATAAATAAACGGGAGTTTTAACAACATGCTTCAATTATTCAGAAAACTATTTTGCATGCATATTTACGAATACGAGCAAATGGAAGAAATCGGTTCGCACAAGGAATGTCGTAAGTGCGGTGTGACAAAGTAATGCAGAGTCTCAGCCGAAAAAAAAGTGAGCGAAAGCTCACTTTTTTAATGCCGGTCAATATTGAAATCATTAAAATAGAAATACATTCACAGTTTTCATGCAGATATGAGTAAAGATTTTCAAGCCGAGCGTTATACCGTCGATGCCAATATGGCAGATACCATTGCATGGTTATTACAACATCAGGATTGCTTTGAATCTTTTCATTATGATGTGATTCAGCAGCAATTGGTGGTTCAACATGCTAATGGTCAAGACATTATTCGTGAAGGGGATTATTTAAATGCAGGCTATGGAATTTTAATAACAGCACATAACTTTGCGAAGTAATCGATATATTTTCCATACTCATGGTGATTCAACCATTCATTTATTCGCACCATCTCTTGCATTGCACATTGAAACCTACCACTGATCATTCAATAAAACTAAGCCCCGATGTTCGGGGCTTGGGTTTTAAGCCATTTGCATGGCATCAGTTGAAAGCTGTGCAGCAGTTGGTTTGGGCTGTTCCGCGATTAAACCGAGTTTGCTAAATAAAAGCTGATCTTTGCCTTCGCCTGCATTTGGCGTGGTCAGTAGTTTTTCACCAGAAAAGAGTGAATTTGCACCTGCCATAAATGCCAAAGCTTGTTCTGAATCACTCAGGGATTCACGACCTGCAGAGAGTCGAATATAGCTTTTTGGCATAATGATCCGTGCGACTGCAATGGTGCGAATCCATTCGATCACATCAAGTTTTTCAACCTCTGCAAGTGGGGTACCTTGAATAGGGACAAGGAGATTGATCGGCACGGATTCAGGATGAATCGGCAGCGTTGCCAACTCCATCAAAAAGGCGATACGGTCATCACGGCTTTCACCTAAGCCCACAATTCCGCCGCTACAGATTTTCATTCCAGATTGGCGAACATAGTCTAGCGTCGTTAAACGGTCATCATAGCTACGTGTGCTAATGACATTGGGATAATACTCACGAGAAGTATCGAGGTTATGGTTGTAATAATCTAAGCCTGCCTCATGTAGGCGCTCTGCCTGAGATTGATTTAGCATGCCAAGGGTCATACAGGTTTCAAGTCCCAGCGCTTTGACTTCACGCACCATTTCTAGCACATAGGGCATGTCCCGTTCATGTGGATTACGCCATGCAGCGCCCATACAAAAACGCGAAGAACCTGAGGCAAGCGCAGCTTTCGCTTCATTGATGACTTTTTCCACAGCCAGACGTTTTTCAGCTTCTAATCCAGAGTCATAATGTGCAGACTGAGAGCAATATTTACAGTCTTCAGGGCACTTACCGGTTTTAATCGAAAGTAAGGTGCTGACTTGAATATGATTGGCTTGGAAATATTCACGGTGAATGGTCTGTGCTTGGAATAATAAATCCATCAATGGTTGTTGATACAACTCTTGTATTTCTGGATGTGTCCAGTCATTTCGGTAGCTCATAAATGATCCATATTTTCTGCCTAATGCAGATCATCATACGTAAAATTTGCAGACTTCCAAGACTATTTTGTAACATTGAAATTTAGCTAAAGTGCATTGAAATGGCTTTTTTAAAGAACTTTTGATATTTAAGATACTTACAAAGTTATGTTAAATGTCAGCACAATCGCTGCAATGTTTATTTTGAGCTAAAAAATTAATTTTCTTGGATTACGTCATTAAGTTCTAGCTTAAATGAAAACTTTGTAAGGATCTGGAAAATAGAGAATAAAAGTCCTTAAAGCATTTTTGAGTTTTGTTCTGCAATTGCCCAATCAATATGAACTTGCACAATCGCGTCATGTTTTTCGCGAGAATTTTTTAATGATTGAACAATATTTGAACTGTATGGTGCATTGCCTAAGCCAATGGCGATATTTCGCATAAAGCTTTGATAGCCTGTTCGTCGGATAGGACTGCCTTCAGTACAGCTTAAAAAGGTGGCTTCATCCCATTGCCACAGATCTAATAAACTCACTTGGTCGAGACCATGACGTGGATAAAAGTCCTCAATTTGAGTTTTATGCGCAAAACTATTCCATGGACAGATGAGCTGACAGTCATCACAACCAAACACACGGTTACCGATGCCACGACGTAATTCTTCAGGAATGATGCCTTTGTATTCGATGGTTAAGTAGGCAATGCATTTACGTGCATCTAACATATAGGGCTCAACGATGGCCTGAGTTGGACAGATATCAATACAGGCTGTGCATGAACCACAATGTTTGGTTGCCGGCGAATCAAAAGGTAATTCGAGTGATGTAAACAGCTCACCTAATACAAAAAATGAGCCTGATTTTTTATGGATCAGTAAGGTGTGTTTGCCTGTCCAGCCCATGCCTGCATTTTCAGCTAAGGATTTTTCAAACACTGGTGCAGAGTCGGCAAAGGGTCTAGATTCAAAATCTCCGATTTTTTCACGGATGATATTCGACAAGGTTTTTAAACGACCACGCATGACTTTGTGGTAGTCACGACCTCGTGCATAGCGTGCAATGATGGCTGCATTTGGCTCATCAGGAACATAACGTGGTTTTGGGGGTTCGACCAAATAATCCATGCGGACACAAATGATACTGCGGGTGCCGGGGACTAAAAGTGCAGGATTGGCACGTTTTTCAAGGTTTTCCTCTAGGAATTTCATATCGCCATGATAACCACGTTCTAAATATTCTTTAAAACGAGGGAGTTCCTCTTGAGCATCTGGCTTTGCGATGACACAATCAGAAAAACCTAAATTTAAGGCTTGCGCTTTAATCCATGCTTTTAGGGTTTCTGGATCATATTGATCGACAGGAATTTTTTGTGCAGGAGTTGAAGCGGCCATAATCATAACAAGGAAAAACAATGCGTCTGCAAGTTTACCATAGCCCTGTTTATCTTAGCCAAAGTATTCAAGCTTGGGAGCAGCGTTGGTTTGCTCAGCACAATAGCAGTTATGGTCTGATGCAGCAGGTCGCATGGTCGATTGCTCAGCAACTCATTCCAAGGTTAAAGCAGCAAAATTTAAAAAATATCGCTGTATGTTGTGGACAGGGCAATAACGCAGGAGATGGCTATCTTACAGCGCAATACCTACAGCAAGCAGGCTTTCAAGTCGATATCTATGCCGCTGAAATAGGGGCATCGAAAGATTTGCATTCTGCGGTACAGGAAACGATAGATCACAAGCTCAAGATCTATACACATTTTGATTTTCAGCGTGACTATGACGTCTATATCGACGCATTATTTGGTATAGGGCTCAATCGTGAACTTTCTCACGAGTGGCAAGCCATTATTCAACGATTGAATGCATGCACGGGACTCAAAGTTGCGATTGATATTCCAAGCGGTTTACATGCCAATACAGGACAGCCTTTACCCATCGCATTTCAAGCCGATTATACCTTTACGGCATTGGGTTTAAAAGCAGGGTTATTTACAGGCCAAGCGAAGGAATATGCAGGTGAAGTTTCGGTGATAGCATGCATACCGACTGATATTAAGCTTGAGCCACTTGCGTATTTGTCACCGCAGAAAATCACTTTACCTGAGCGACAAGCTTTTGGTCATAAAGGCAGTTATGGACATGTTTTAGTTGTTGGTGGACATGCTGAAATGGGTGGGGCGGTGATTATGGCTGCTGAGGCTGCATTCCATGCAGGTGCAGGTAAGGTCACGGTTGTTTGTGATGCACGACATCACACCGCAATTTTGGCGCGCGCACCGAATATTATGCTACGCGATATCAATGCTTTAAATACAGAAGCGATTCGGCAACTGATCGATCATGTCGATGCGATTAGCTTTGGCATGGGGCTTGGTCGTGACAATTGGGCACAACAGCAGTTTCAGTCATGGTTTCCATTGATTCAGCAGTCAACCTTGGAAATTGTTTTGGATGCAGATGCCTTGTGGTTTCTAGCTGAAACACCTGAAAAATTGAATACACGCACCTATGCAACGCCACATCCGGGTGAGGCTGCAAAATTATTGGGTCTATCTACTGCAGAAGTTGAAGCGGATCGTGTACAAGCAATTCAGTATTTAAAAGAAAAATTTCAAGGTCAATGGGTGCTTAAAGGGGCAGGCAGCTTAATACTTGAAGATCAGCTTTGGATTTGCACCGCAGGTAATGCAGGAATGGGTACAGGCGGTATGGGCGATGTGCTTGCAGGGATGATTGCAAGTTTAAAAGCACAATTCCATCAGCAAATTCATCTGCACGAAATCGTAAGCCTGCATGCTTTAGCAGGTGATGTATTGGCGAAGCCGGGGATGCGTGGTTTGCAAGCGCAGGATATGGCCCAAGCGGTTTATTATGTGGTCAATCATTCAGGAGTTGAAGACTAAAATGCATGCAGTTAAATTGCGAATTCAAGGTAAAGTGCAGGGCGTTGGCTATCGTCGTTGGTTTGAACAGCAAGCGATTGCACTTGGTTTAAATGGCTATGTGAAAAATCTAGCGACGGGCGAAGTTGAAGCACTGATTATTGGAACTGAAGACGCCATTCATAAAATACTGAAACACAGTCTGGTGGGGCCTTTACGAGCAGACGTAACTAAAATCGATCAGCAAGAAATTCCAATGCATGAATTAGACTATAGCAATTTTAAAATGATCCGCTAAATTTGATCACTAGATTGAGTGGGCTTTTGAAAACAATCTGAATTACTGAGCTATATGTTTTGACGATTATTTATCGACGTCGAGTGCTTACACGACTTCGACCACGAGCCATACCACCTAAGGCATTCAGTACAGCCATTTTACTCATACTACCAGACGCATGCGCATGACAAATTGCGGCAGCCAAAGCATCGGCTGCATCCTGCTGTGGTTTGATGCTTAGGTTCAGAATGCGCATAACCATCATTTGGACTTGTTCTTTGTCTGCCGCACCATAGCCGACCACTGATTGTTTGATTTGACGTGCTGTATATTCAGCGACTTGTAAATCTAAATTGGTTAAAGCGGCAATGGCAGCACCGCGTGCTTGACCCAGTTTTAAGGCAGAGTCAGGGTTTTGAGCCATAAAGACTTGCTCAACCGCGGCTTCAGTAGGTCCGTGAAACTTTACGATACGATCAATACCAGCAAAGATACGTTTTAAGCGTTCAGGCATTTCTGTCGTTTCGGTACGAATGGTGCCAGCATCGACAAAACGTAGTTTAGAACCATCCTTTTCGATGATGCCGTAACCAGTTAAGCGCGACCCAGGGTCAATACCGATAATTAATGACATGTTTGCCTATTTGCCCTTTAAAAATAAAAATATGCCCATATTGTTACATAAGCGTGTCAAAAAAGCTTGATAGTGATTGAGCAGTTGAACGCAACACCTTAAATTAATTTACTTAGATTTGTTTAATTTTCATGAAATTATTTCTTCTGATTTTAGCAGGCTTGATCCTGGAAGTGTTTGTCTGGATCGGTGTGGGCGACCTCGTCGGCAGCATGTGGTATGTCTTTTTCTGGTTCGTGGCGGCCTTCTTTATAGGGATGAATATTATCCGTAAATATTCATCAGGTCTGATGCCTCAAATGCAGCAAATGCAAGCAGGTCAAATGAGTAATGATCCAGCTTTAACTGGAAATTTACCAAAAATTTTGGCTGGTTTCTTATTGCTGTTACCGGGTCTAATCTCAGATATTATGGCATTACTTATTTTGATTCCACCTGTACAAAATGCCATGAAAGCAGTCATGATGAAAACAATGATGAAGCGTCAGCAAGCCATGATGGAAAAAATGATGGGTGGCATGATGGGCGATATGGGAGGCATGGGCGGTGCTCAAGGTCAGAACCCATTTGCAGATATGATGCGTCAAATGCAAGATATGCAAAATCAGCAATCAGGTCGTGATTCATCCGTTATTGATGGTGAAGCTCGTGAAGTGACGCCAGATGCGAAACAAATTGAACTGAAAGATGTCAATAAAAAATAATTAACTCAGTATGAAAGGCCGAATGTGTATTCGGCTTTTTTTTTGCGTAAATTTTGATACGGCCTAAAAATAAACCTTGTGTTGCCAACAAAAAAATTGAACAAGCGATATAATCTTCACGTTTTAATTCAAATGAATCAGCTTGCATGTCACTGTTATTCACCATCTGTGCGCTTCATTTTGTTGCGCAGTTGAGTCCCGGTCCAGATGTATTATTAATTGCTAAAAGTGCAGCATCAACAACGCGTGCAAATACCTTAAAAATTATTGCGGGGATCTCTGTCGGGATTGTGGTGTGGGTCGTTTTAACCTTATTGGGCTTTACGGTTCTGGTTGAGCAATTTCCATGGATACAACAAGTTTTAATGGCTGTTGGTGGATTTTTCTTAGCGAAAATGGGTTGGGCAATGTTTAGTGGCGGGCTTAAAAGTTTAAATCAAACAGCCAATTTAGAAGATGGGCAGGCCTTAAGTCAGCAGAAAACTGAAAATTATTTCTTATTAGGTTTATTTACAAATTTAGCCAATCCGAAAACATTGATTTATTTTAGTAGTGTGTTCTCACTGGCGTTGAGTTCATCAGCCAGTAGTAACCTAAAAGCACAGCTTGCTGTCATCATTCCGATTCAAACCTTTATTGTGTTTAGTTTGTTTATGATGATTATGTCTTTGCCTAAAATTAAAGCACTCTACCAACGTTCGGGTAGTTATATTGATGTGGTTTCAGGGGCGTTATTTTTAATTTTTGCGATTTGGCTGTGGTTCGACGCAATTAGAATGTTCAATCTTCAATAGCTGCAAACATATTGCTGTCAGCAAAGCGAAAGCCAAGTATTAAAACTTGGCTTTTTTTATGTCCAAGTTCTATTGCTCTGGATTGGTTTGATCTTGGTCTTTAGATGGTGCTGTATTTGATGGATCTTGTGCAACATCGGTAGTTTCAGCATGATCACGATAACGGTTCGGTTTGAGGGTGGTTTCGGTATTTTCAGAGCCCTTGTATAATCGGCTACGATTGGCGCGTTCACGTAAACCGCCTTTTTTGATTAACTGCACCATCGTCTAGAACCTCATTGCTATTGCCATAGTTTAAAGAATTTTCCTCGTGAAGATAAGTGAGCAGGGCGATGCTAGCGCATAAAAAAGCCTGAAATCATTCAGGCTTTCATCATTTTAATTTATCTCTTTGAATGACTTTAAAGCAACTGGATAATAGTGCTTAGATTTAGCTTGGCTAAATTTTACACATTGCCAGCCTGTTCATACGGCTGTATTTGGCTGTTGTAAAAAAGCTTAATTTTTACCATCTTGCTTGAGTACTTCAAAGATGTTGAGTTGGGTCGAAGCTTCAGTATCATGCTGTTGCAAATACACTTGGACACTCTTAAATAGAATGGCAACAGCCAAACAACTGAGTATGCAAAATATCCAAAAGCCATATGGGCTACGGATATTATGCGAGCCACATTCGGAACATTCTTTATCGCTTGAAGCCAATACTTTATTGCAACAAGCACAGTGATATTGATAGTGCATTGCTTTTCTCCATTTAGTCGAATTTGACCAACATTCTTGTTGTTATTGTCAACCACCAATCCGTGATGATTGTTTTATCTTAATGTGCAAATAAGCTGCTGTACAAGTTTTAAACGGTTTGTTTTGCTCATTATTGTGTAAGTAAAAAGCGTCAGAGAGTTAAATATTTGTTTTATTGCTAATTTATAAATGAAACAAGACATGAATTTTTAGTCATAAAAAAGCCAGTTCGAAAACTGGCTTTTGCTGTTCTGTCTAAACTGAATTATTGACCAGAACGGATGATGTAATCAAAAGCAGACAATGATGCTTTCGCGCCTTCACCTGTCGCAATGATGATTTGTTTGTACGGTACTGTTGTACAGTCACCTGCAGCAAATACACCTTTTACATTGGTTTCGTTGCGCTCGTTAATTACGATCTCACCACGGTTTGAAAGTTCAACTGCTGTTTCTTTTAAGAAATCAGTGTTTGGTAACAAACCGATTTGTACAAAGATACCAGCCAATTCAATCGTTTTGATTTCATCAGTTGCACGGTCTTTGTAGTTCAATGCAGTCACTTGTGAACCATCACCAACCACTTCTGTAGACAATGCATTCATGATCACAGTGGTATTCGGTAAGCTGTTTAACTTGTCTTGAAGCACTTGGTCAGCGCGAAGCTTAGTATCAAACTCAACAAGTGTTACATGTTCTACAATACCAGCAAGGTCAATCGCCGCTTCGACACCTGAGTTACCACCACCTATGACTGCAACACGTTTACCTTTAAACAATGGACCGTCACAGTGTGGGCAGTATGCAACACCACGAGTACGGTATTCTTGCTCACCTGGAACATTCATCTCTCTCCAGCGTGCACCTGTTGAAAGAATCACTGTTTTAGATTCAAGTTTTGCACCATTCTCTAAAGTTACTTCAACTAGACCATTGGCTGTTTGATCTGCACCTTTGATGTCTGATACACGTTGCAAGTTCATGATGTCCAC
The DNA here is from genome assembly GCF_013420465.1 of Acinetobacter sp. YH01005. Classification (NCBI taxonomy): domain Bacteria; kingdom Pseudomonadati; phylum Pseudomonadota; class Gammaproteobacteria; order Moraxellales; family Moraxellaceae; genus Acinetobacter; species Acinetobacter sp. YH01005. The sequence continues at coordinate 44,334 of NZ_VOYA01000005.1, forward strand.
ACCGTACTCACGTACATGTGCTTCCATTTCAGCAGCAAACTTAGGACCTTGGGTCTTTTGAATCGACGTGAAGTTCTCAATGTCCATAGTATCCATGACCTGACCGCCCATGCGTTCAGCCACGATACCGGTTTTAATACCTTTACGTGCTGCATAGATTGCAGAAGTATTACCTGCAGGGCCACCACCAATCACAAGGACATCAAATGCTTCTTTGGCATTTAGCTTTTCAGCATCTTTTGCAGCAGAGTTGGTGTCTAATTTGGCAATGATTTCTTCCAAGGTCATACGACCTTGACCGATGTGATTGCCGTCTTGGAATACCATCGGTACAGCCATGATTTTGCGTTCTTCCACTTCTTCTTGGAAGAATGCACCATCAATCATGGTTGCAGTTGTGCCAGGGTTGTAAATTGCGATCAAGTTTAGTGCTTGAACTACGTCAGGACAGTTATGGCAGCTGAGTGATACAAATACATCAAAATCAGCTTTAAGACCTAAACCTTTAATGGTATTCAGTACTTCGTCAGAAACTTTCGGTGCATAACCTGAAGTTTGTAGCAAAGCTAGAATCAAAGACGTGAACTCGTGGCCCATCGGTAGACCTGCGAAGAATACGCGTGGTGTTTCACCTGCTTTTGCAATACCAAAGCTTGGCGCACGGCTGTTGTTACCGTCAAAACGTGCAGTCACTAAATCAGATAAAGCAGCAACTTCAGTCACCAATTCTTTAATTTTGTCTGATTTGTCCGTGCCGTTTAAAGTTGCGACGATTTCAATCGGGCCTTCAAGGCGTTCAAGTAAGGTTTTTAATTGAGCAGAAGTATTTTGATCTAACATTGCTAACGTCTCCAGAGGAGTAAATTTATTTGATGAGAGAATGATAGAACAAACCATTAAATAGGTGAAACGGTTTGTTTTTATAAAATTAATCGGTTTTACAAATCAAGTGATTAAATTTCTTTCTAAATCATAAGAATATACCGATGTGAATGCAGTCAATATTGGGCCACTATCGAGAAATACAAGTTAAATAGTGGAAAAATAAACGAATTCATCGCGCTTTAAGCGAGAGAATGCTAGAGTCAACGCAATTGTATTGAGAACTTTTTAAGGAAATGACATGCAGGTTAAGAAAGGGATTTATCAGCATTATAAAGGTCAGTTGTATCAAGTCTTTCATGTTGCAACACATAGTGAAACGCGTGAAAAAGTTGTGGTCTATCAGTGCTTGTATGACGACTATTCAATGTGGGTCAGACCCTTAGAGATGTTTATGGAAACCGTTGAAATTGATGGTGAAGTAATTCCACGTTTTAAGCTGATCCAAGAAACCCACTGAGCAGATATTTAGCCCTTCAATTTATAAATATGAAAGAAATAACAAAAGGACAGAATCATGAGCATGGATGCAAATTTTAAAAACTATATGCAACAACTCTATGCAGACTTTAGTGCTCACGATGCTGCGCAAAATCACCGACTTGCGCGTTACCGAAATATTGAGCCTGAGTCTGCACTTTTTTTAGCTATGCAAATTCGCTTGAAACAAGCCAAACAGATATTGGAAATTGGAACATCTACAGGCTATTCCACGCTGTGGTTAGCAGATGCTGCACAGTCTACACAAGGGCGGGTCGAAACCATTGAAATTGATGCAGCGCGTATCGAACAAGCCAAACAGCATGCTGAAAATTTAGCTTTATCCGAATACATTGAATTTCATCATGGCGATGCGCTGCATTTTTTACAGCAGTCAAATCAGCGTTATGATTTCATTTTATTGGATGCAGAACGTGATGCGTATGTGGCGTATTGGCCATATTTAGCTGAATTGATACAAGTTCAAAATGGCGTGTTGATCGTGGACAATGTGCTGTCACATGCCGATGAGGTCGCTGAATTTATCCAACGCATTGAAGCGGATGATCGTTTTATCAGTATGACCTTAAATGTGGGCGCAGGGCTCTTTATGGTGACTTGGCGCAACTAAAAATCAGGGCATTCAGCCCTGATTTGATCGAATTTTTTTTAATTAGTAAAAATACTGTTGCTATAGCGCTGAGCTTGTAGCGGTTTAACCCTGTAAGCTTACTCGTGAAAAATGTAGATCATATTCTAAATATTTGTGGACAAATGCCGTTTTATCACTACATCGAAGTAAATTATCATAAATAAAAGGTGAAACTGGATAAAAGAGATCCCCAGAACCATTCGCATAAAATATTTTTAAGTAACGTGAAGAAGAACTGTATTTCCAAGAAGTTACAACAGTTGTTGTCATAAGCCACCCCCTTATTGCGTTGTTATAGTCATACTGCAGTTAAAGGTTTATCTCATTTGAAATTAAGACAAATTTAGGGCGTGGAGTATTGCAGAATTGTTAAAAAATAATGTTTTATCTCACATTTTTTTCATTTCTTTATCAACTAATTTGATAAAAATAATGCCAGTTCAAAGAAATGCCATAAGCGTCATTCTCACTTGTTGGTGTCGGGGGAGTTAAAAACTACGGCATTGTTCTGATTTATTGCCTTTGACTTGGTTGTTGCTGCCATTAATTGAAAAAGCATTTTCAAGACAAATCAAATTACCTGCGATTTCATTATTATTTAGAACAATATTGCCGTTATTTTTCTTTAATTTCAGGTCGCCTGAAATTTGGTTATTGAGGAGTTGGATGTTTTTCCCTGTCGTAAAATCGACATTGCCACTGATATTGTTATGATTGGCAATGATCTTGGTAAAATTTTTATTAGACTCAATATTGCCTTTTATATGATTGTCATGCAGTTCAACACTAGCGCCATTTTCTAAAATCACATTGCCATGAACAATTAAACCTTCAAGCTGACAATTTTTTTTGACTTTAATATCCTCACGAATACTTTGGTTTTTAATTTCACCTTCGCAGTTCACGGCGGCAAAAGTCGTAAACGAACATAAAATTAAACTGATCGAGACGAAATATTTTTTCATGGGCTTACATCTTCCTGAAATAAGCAATTGACCTAAAATTCAAGTTAAAAATACTGAAATACCGACAAAGATGTAAGTCTAGACCATCAGGTTTGCGGCGCATTTTTATTATATTTGTGTAAGCTCTAACTTGATGAATATCTACAGATATGTGGAAAGTGCTAGTACGTTAAAGTTGTATGAATAAAGTGTGAACTGCGTAGGGTGTATAGATGTATATACTCGCAGATAATAGGCATAAAAAAACCACGCTAAAAGCGTGGTTTTTGAATCAGTTCAATCTAATACAGATTAGATTTTACCAACTAGGTCGATTGAAGGAGCAAGAGTTGCGTCGCCTTCTTTCCATTTAGCTGGGCAAACTTCGCCTGGGTGAGCGTGTACGTATTGAGCTGCTTTAACTTTACGAAGAAGTTCTTGAGCATCACGACCGATACCACCAGCGTTGATTTCAACGATTTGGATTTTACCTTCTGGATCGATAACGAAAGTACCACGATCAGCAAGACCGTCAGCTTCGATTAATACGTCAAAGTTTTTAGCAAGAGTCCAGTTCGCATCACCAACCATTACGTATTGGATTTTTTTGATTTCTTCTGAAGAATCGTGCCAAGCTTTGTGAGTGAAATGAGTGTCAGTAGAAACTGAGTAGATTTCAACACCTAGTTTTTGGAATTCTGCATAGTTGTCAGCAAGGTCACCAAGTTCAGTTGGGCAAACGAAAGTGAAGTCAGCTGGGTAGAAGAATACAACAGACCATTTACCTTTAAGATCAGCTTCAGTTACTTCGATGAATTGACCATTTTGGAATGCTTGTGCTTTAAACGGTTTAACTTCAGTATTAATTAAGCTCATCATTGTCTCCATGATTGAGGTTTGTTTTTGATTTCCAATAGGGTACAGAAATTTTTCTTATTGCTGAAATAGTATTTTTACATAACTAATATCGGAAAATCCGAATTAATAGTGATTTACTCATTTCCCAATAGACCAGTATTTCATCTCATTTAACCGCAGTTGTGTGAGGATTAAATGACAGGAACTACCCTAAACGTCCTACACAGACATGAAGTCACACCCCTTAAAATTCAAGGGTGAAAGTTAAAAAAATTTTAAAATATTTCGAAAGTTAAATTTTTAATTTATAAGATGAACATTTCTATGAAAAAATTGCACTTTAAGATGATTAATTAAGCCATAAGATCTATTGCTTTAATCTGCTTGCTGATTTCCGCATGGTGCTTGATCAGCAACAATGGCGCATTCTGCTTATATTAATATGCAGGCGGCGGTACGATTTGGCAAACTGATACATTTCATACGGGGGATCAGTGATGATCATGCAATGCTTGCTATAAATGCAGGTATTGGCTTGTTATTTTGTATTCCATTGTTATTGTCATATAGATGGGGTTGGTATATTTTATTTTTTGTATTGTTCAATCTCATGCAATTCGTTTTTTTGAGCCATGCCATTTTATCCCCTTCAGTTGTTGGTTTGATTTATGACAGCATTGTCTATTGTCACAATTATGGGCTGTTGGCTTGGTTGATTGGCGAACTGCTTTTTTACTGTTTTTAGTTTAATTTTTATATTTCATGAGTTTAATAAATAAAATTTTTAAAATAAGTATTTTAAAAACGATCATTTTAATATTTCTTTTAATCGCTAGCTTTTGTGCCATGCACATCGATGCTACAAATCTTTGTGTTTTAGGATTTTACCAAAAGGGCAGTGTCATCTACTTTAGTAATATACAAGGTGGTGCAAGTGAAGATAGTTTGGTTTTTGAAGATGCAGCAGTGCTAGGTTTTCTTTTTGCCCCAATTTGGTTTTTAAATCTAAGAAGAGACTGGTTAATTGGATTGTTTAGCCTACAGTGCATTTTGCAGTTTTTAACTTTACTAATGGTAAACTTTCCAATCAATGAAATTATTAAGGATAGTATCCAGTTTTGTGGCAACAATTGGATTATCGCTTTCTTAGTTTTTAAATTTTTGTATATCGGTTTTTCTATTTGCTACTTTAAGTTTGATAACCCATGTACCAGAAATTAAAGCTTAGAAATTGTCGCATTGTAATGAGGAATTGTCTGTTTTTTACAGGTGGATTCAGGATCTTAGCCTTCCTAAGTGATGTTTTTTGTATGTGGGTTATGGGATTGACGGTATTACGCGACATACAGAAATGAACGGTTTTACTTCTGATGAACTTTTACTGATTTAATTGTAAATGTCATCTTGTGTTTTTTTTCTTTGTTCATGTGTTTCATAAAAAGAAGAAATTCATGTCTTATTTCAGGTTTGGCTTTAATTTTTATTTTAGTGACACTAATGGCGATGTTTTTGTACAGCACCATTTTATCAAGTGATTTACGACAGCATTTATCTTTGTCAAAATAATGCTTTATTGTCAATGATCATCAGTTTCAATTGATATTTAGGTGTATGGATTTATTATCTTTTGCAATGTGAAAAGGATTCGCTCTGAATCACCTTTAATTATCAAAGCGCTCAGCGTAAAATGCGAAATTCAATCTTTTATTTTTAGGAAAGTGTATCTGTGCCAAGTCAGTTAAATGTCGATCAATTGGTCATGGTTCGTGATCGCCATCGCTTAAGTCGGCTGAAAAAAGGCAAAGAAGCCAATCCTGAAAAATTTCAAGATTTGTTTGAAAAGTCGAATGCGAAAGTGCGCGAACGGATTGCCCGCATTCCAAATATTAAATTAAATCAAGACTTACCTGTTACGCAGTATGCGGACAAACTAATTGAAGCTATTCAAAAGCATCAAGTGATTATTGTGGCAGGTGAAACGGGTTCGGGTAAAACCACACAGTTGCCTCAAATTGCCATGCTTGCAGGTCGTGGTTTAACGGGTTTGATTGGCCATACTCAACCCCGTCGACTAGCAGCGCGTAGTGTTTCGCAACGTATTGCAGAAGAAGTGGGCGAAAAGCTGGGGGAGTCGATCTCCTTTAAAGTTCGTTTCAATGAACAAGGTTCACAAGATTCCATCGTTCGTTTAATGACTGACGGTATTTTATTGGCAGAACTGGCCAATGACCGATTCTTAAATAAATACGACACGATTATTATCGATGAAGCGCATGAGCGTTCGCTAAATATTGACTTCATCATGGGCTATCTCAAACAGCTCTTGCCACGTCGTAAAGATCTCAAAGTTATTATTACCTCCGCGACATTAGACGTAAATCGCTTCTCGAATTACTTTAATGGGGCACCTATTTTTGAAGTGGAAGGTCGAAGCTTCCCTGTAGAATTGCGTTATCGTCCAATTTCAGAGCTGAGCATTGTCGGTAGTGATGATGATGAATTTGACGATTTTGAAGAAAATTTACCTCGTGCCGTGGTTTCAGCTGTAGAAGAATGTTTTCAAGATGCGCAGGAAAAAGGTCATCCTGAACATGCCGACATTTTGATTTTTGCCAGCACTGAACAAGAAATTCGTGAGTTACAGGAAACACTGCAAAAGTTTGGGCCACGACATACCGAAGTTTTACCTTTATATGCTCGATTGGCTTTGGCAGAACAGCAAAAGATTTTCAATCCATCAGGCGGTGGGCGACGGATTATTATTGCCACCAACGTGGCAGAAACTGCCTTAACTGTGCCAAATATTCGCTATGTAATTGATAGTGGCTTTGCACGGATATCCCGTTATAACTATCGCTCACGTGTACAGCGTCTACCAATTGAGGCTGTATCACAGGCGGCAGCAAATCAGCGTAAAGGTCGTTGTGGTCGTATTGCACCGGGCGTGTGTATTCGACTGTATTCAGAAGAAGACTTTATGAGTCGTCCTGAATTTACCGAACCGGAGATTAAACGAACCAACTTGGCCTCGGTTATTTTGCAAATGCAAAGTTTGGGTTTTGGTGAATTAGAAGACTTCGATTTTATTGAGCCGCCAGATCATCGTTTGGTGAATGATGGTCGTAAGCTTTTGATTGAGCTTGGGGCGATGGTTGAGAAAGGGAAAGCCCCTCTTTCGCAAAGAGGGGTTGGGGGAGATTCTATTGAAAGTAATCCCCCTAAATCCCCCTTTACAAAAGGGGGACTTCCTCCGGCGAAGGGTGGTGGTTTAACCAAAATTGGTCAGCAAATGGCAAAAATGCCGATTGACCCACGTCTTGCACGGATGATTTTGGGTGGAGCGCATTTTGGCGTATTAAATGAAGTCTTGATTATTGTCGCTGCTTTAGCGGTACAAGATCCACGTGAACGTCCTGCGGATAAACAAATGCAGGCCGATCAGAAACATGCTTTGTTCCGTGAAGCTGACTCGGATTTCTTGTTCTATATTAAATTATGGGAAGCTCTAGTCGCAAATCGTGACATGAGTGAAAATAAGCGTCGAACCTTTGCACGCACCCATTTCCTCAGTTGGTTACGCCTCCGTGAGTGGAAAAAAACCCATGAGCAATTGGTGGATTTGGCTCAGGGCTTAAAACTGTCCTTTAATGAAAAGAAAGCCAATTATGAAAATCTGCACCGTGCGCTATTAACGGGTTTACTTTCATTTATTGCCAACAAAACCGATGAACGCAATGTATTCATGGCGGTGCGTCAGCAAAAGGCACGCATTTTCCCTGCATCAACTTTGCATAAAACCAATACACCTTGGGTCATGGCTTTTGAGATGGTGGAAACCTCTCAGGTATATCTTCGTACATTGGCGAAAATTGAACCTGAATGGATTTTATTGGCTGCTGGCGATTTATTGAAGCATCATTATTTTGAACCTCATTGGTCCAAAAAATCTGGTGTAGTCAATGCCTATGATCAAATTTCTTTGTTTGGTTTGATTATTGAGTCACGTCGTCAGATTAATTATGAAAAAGTGGATCATCCGGCGGCGCATGAAATTTTCCTACGCGATGCGTTGACGACGGGACATTTGGGTATTACGCCGCCGTTCTTAAAACACAATTTATTAAAACTCGAAGAAGTTGAGCGTGTTGAAGATAAACTGCGTCGTCGTGATTTGGTGGTGGATGAAGAAACCATCTACCAATTTTATGCTGCAAAAGTGCCTGAAGAGGTGGCAAGTCGTCGTAGTTTTGAAGACTGGCGTGGAACTGTAGAACCGAAAAATCCACGGCATTTATTTATCGATGATGATGCGCTTTGGATGAATGACCGTCCAACGACCCAGCAATTTCCAGACTACCTACGAAATGGTGAACTGCGTTTGGCTACAAGTTATCGTTTTGACCCAAGTCATGATGAAGATGGTGCAACGGTCAAAATTCCAGTTCAAGCTTTGCCGCAAGTGGATGAAAATATTTGGTCATGGGGCATACCCGGTTGGCGACAAGACCTGATTGAAGCCTTGCTTAAAGCACTGCCTAAGGATAAACGCCGTCACTTGGTGCCAATACCAGATACGGCTCGTAAATTAATGGATCGTGTCGATGCCGTGCATTTGTGCGAGCATATTTTTAGTTTCTTGGCGTTCCAACTGCGTGGTGAGCAAATCACAGATAAGGACTTTTCTTGGGAACGTGTTGAGCAATATCTGCTGCCTTTAATCAAAGTCATTGATGAAAAAGGCCGTGTGATTGAGCAAGGTCGTGATCTAGATGAACTCAAAGCACGCTGTCGTACGGAAACTCATAGCCCAGTCAAACAGTTAAAAGGTGAGTTTAAAACCTTCCCTGATAATTTTGTGTTCGAAGCATCACAAAAAGTCACGGGTGTGGTGGTGAAACAATATCAAGCGCTTGTTCCAGTCAAAAGCTTTGCGGAGTTGGATGCCAAAGATGAATCGGGTGTGGTGATTCAGACCTTCAATGACCAATTTGAAGCAGTCAAACAACACCGCGAAGGGATCATTCGTTTGGTTCATATGCAGCTGGGGGACTTAGTTCGTCAGTTGAAAAAACAGATTTCTAAACCCTTGGCATTGGCTTATTCACCGCTAGGTGACAAAGCAAAACTAGAGCAAATGTTAGTTTATGCCACACTTCAGCTTGCAATAAATGAGCTACCTGTCAATGTGCAGGAGTACCAAAACCTAATTTTAAATGTAAAGAAATCTTTCTTAACCCATGGGCAGCAAGCGTTAGCCGTTTTAACTGAAACCTATATTCAATGGCAGGATATACGTCGGAAATTGTTGGTTTTAGATGATTCTGTGTTTGGAAAGAACATTGATGACATTGAAGATCAACTCGATTTGATGCAACTTTCAGATTTTGTTTATGGCAAAACTTCCGATGTGTGGCTCGAATTTCCAAGATATTTGAAGGCATTAGTCTTGCGTTTAGACCGCTTGCCAAATAACCTACAAAGGGACAATTCTGCCATTGATCAAGTTGACCCATGGATGGAAAAATTATTTAAGTTTAAAAATGACACTCGCCTTAAAGAATTGTATTTCATGGTTGAGGAGTTACGCATCTCTATTTTCTCTCAACCAATGAAGACCAAGATGCCAATTTCTCCATCCCGCTTGCAAAAAGTATGGGATAAGCTCGGAATCAGTTAAGATATAGGTAATTTCTAAAAGGAGTTTTACATGGGCATCCGCATTACGGGTACAGGTCTTTATCATCCAGAAGACGTAATTACTAACGAAGAGTTAGTTGAAGCTTTAAATGCTTATGTGGAACAGTACAACAGCGACAATGCTGAAAAAATTGAAGCCGGTGAGCTAGAAGCGCGCCGTGGTTCAAGTGCAGAATTTATCGAAAAAGCGTCTGGCGTGAAAGCACGTTATGTTGCTGAAAAAAGCGGTATTTTAGATCCAAAACGTTTACGCCCAGTGTTACATGAGCGTCCAAATGATGAAATTTCGCTACAAGCGGAATGGGGCGTAGCTGCTGCAAAGCAAGCGATGGAAAATGCGGGTGTGACTGCTGAAGACATCGATGTTGTGATCTTGTCATGCTCTAACATTCAACGTGCATATCCAGCCGTTTCAATTGAAATTCAAACTGCGTTGGGTATTCAGGGTTATGCCTATGACATGAACGTTGCATGTTCAGCTGCAACTTTTGGTATCAAGCAAGCCTATGACGCGATCAAATCAGGCGCTCGTCGCGTGTTATTGGTAAACGTTGAGATTACATCTGGGCATACAGATTTCCGTATGCGTGACTGTCACTTCATCTTTGGTGACGTTGCAACGGCTTCGATCATTGAAGAAACTGAAACCAAAGCTGGTTTTGAAGTGTTGGATATTGACCTGTTTACACAGTTCTCAAACAATATTCGTAACAACTTCGGTTACTTAAATATGAGTGAAGTCGATGCTGACATCGACAACAACCGTTTCCGTCAAGACGGTCGTAAAGTATTTAAAGAAGTGTGTCCATTAGTGGCGAAAATGATCACCAAGCAATTGGATGACAATAAAATTGCGGCAACAGATGTAAAACGCTTCTGGTTACACCAAGCAAATGCCAGCATGAATGAATTGATTCTGAAACTGGTTGTGGGTAAAGAACATGCTCAGCCAGACCTTGTACCAATCATTCTTGATGAATTTGCCAATACTTCATCAGCAGGTGTCATTATTGCGTTGCACCGTACAGCAAATGAAGTAAACCATGGCGAATACGGTGTGCTTTGCTCATTTGGTGCAGGCTACTCAGTAGGTTCTGTACTTGTTCAAAAACATGATGCTGCCTAAGGTCAGCACATTTGCAGGTTGAACATGATGCAAAATGGATAAAGCGTTTAAGCGCTTTATCCCGCATGTATTTCACGCCGACCTTTTTTGGCGCTGAATATATTGATGCATCAAAACCTGCAATGTATGTAGGGAATCATACAATTTACGGTGTACTCGATTCACCGTTGATTATTGATTATCTCTACAATGAACATAAAGTGGCTGTGGTCAGTATCGCTGATCATAGCCATTTTTATTTGCCCGGTTGGCGTGGCATGGTCAAAAAGTTCGGTGCAGTCCAAGGCATTCAGGACTATGTCAGAACAGTGATGCAACAAGGTTATTCCATTTTAGTTTTTCCCGGTGGTGGTCGAGAGGTTTTGAAGCGAAAAGGCGAAGCCTATCAACTGATTTGGAAGCAACGTTATGGCTTTTTAAAACTGGCGCAAGAATTTAATTATGATATCGTGCCTTTTGCCGCTTTAGGTGGAGATGAAGTCTTTGAACTGGGTTTTGATGCCAGTGTGATTGTTGAACATCGTTGGTTTAAACAACTATTAAAAATACAAAAAATCGATAAATTATTACGTCATGGTGATGTGATTCCGTCTTTACCCAAGCGTATTATCCCCAAGCGCATTCCATTCTATTTTCAATTTTTACCCCGTCAAAGTTTGAGTCATATTCAGAGTGTGGAGGATTTAAAGCTCTATCGAGAGGCACTACAACAAGATATTTACAATGCGATAGAACAGCTTAAGAAAATCCGTTCAGAACAATATTCTACAGATCAATAATAGTGACTACTCTTCAACTTCATTCATTTTTATTCGTCACAGCTCAAAATTATGGTGAATTTTGTCACAACAATAGCTTTTAGATTTTTTTATTGAACGCCTTTGTATTGACCTTTTGTACAGCTATTCGGCTGATTAATGGCAGTAGTCGGAGCATTAAACTTTGACTATAGTGAAGGTTGAAAAATAATCAACGATCGTTAGGGCGGAAGATGGAAAAGAAAAGCTTGACCCCGCAGCTTGAGCATATTGCTCGGCAACTTATTCGAATATCTCCAAGTTTAAAGCAGTTGTATCAAGAGCAAATGGATCTTGCTACAGCACTCAATTCACAAAATATCTTTAAAATTGAACAAGAGCAGCACCGCATTCAACTGTGTAATGGACTGTGGACCTTACAGCTACAAAGTCGTGAATCGATTGGCTATCAGTTTCCTAGAAGTCCATTTAGACCCATCAAAATTGCTGAATTGCATACGACAGTGCCATGTATTGAAGTAGTAGAAGATTTCTTATTTCATGAATTGTATTTTTTTACTGGCGACCTAAAGCCGCAACATTCACTCTTGCTCAGAGAAAAAGCACAGCAATTTAGACAATTGATCTTACAGTCGATTTTTCAACATCTAAATGGGCCAGCGCGTGTTCAGCAGTTTTTAGCACAGATGACAGCAGTTGAAGCGCAAATTTTTGATCAGCTGATGCAAGAGCAGCAGATTTATCAGACACCGCTATTACAAACGTATATCGAATGCCAAATCTGTCTACCACATTGGTTGATGCAAAAGATTGAGCAGATGTTTGCGCTTCATTCACTTACAGAAGCTGAAATATTGCCGATACAGCTCTTGATGGATAGTTTGGACGAGATTTGTTTTGCTACAGCACAATTTTTAGATCCAACGATTTACCGGATCATGAGTTTGAGTTATGAAGATCGGTTCAATTTACAAGAATTAAATGAACATATAGAAGATATTATTTTGTTGCTCGACCATGCATATGAGCGTCCCAATTTGTTGGGTTTTATTCGTTTGATGCATCGGGATGTTTGGGCAGAGCAGGACATATTAAGCCACAGTAATTTTGTGCAAGCTACAGCAATTTGGCAAAAAAAATGTGGAAAACTCCCTTTACTCGATAACAACCGTGCAGTGCGATGGATGTTCAAGCAGTCAGTCGAAGTGTTGGATTGGCTGAGTCGTAATTTTCAACACAGTAATGTACGAGTGGCTGTGACGGCATTAAGTTTTGTCGATACGCAGCATATTCATCCCGCATTGATTCTTACAACCTTACAACATTTTCAATTTATTGCAGCGCGCTTATTTATTCAAAATTGTCATACGATTGCGCATGAACATGATTGGTTTAATCATGAAAAAAATCTACAGTTTGTTTTACAGCGAAAATATCAGCAGCATGATGACCATCGTATAGTGATCAGCCCATCGATTTTGTATTTAGATGAGTGGTTGATCTTAATGCGACAGGTGTTAGGCGCAGAGGATCAGGCCATAAAAAAAGTCTATCTACCTTTGAGCCGTATTATGCAGGCCTATCTGCAACATTTAGTACGTTGTACGCAGCAATTACCGCAGGCTTTGATGGATTATATCCGTCCAGAAACCCAAGAAAATCGCCAGTTTTTAAGTATGTTACGACAGCATAAAATTCAACTGCAGGATTTTCGAAATTTATTTTATTTAAAGCATGCTAATTTAAGAGTATCTGTATTTGATGCATATGTGCGTGACTATGTTAGTGCGACTTATTCTACAGGTCATACAGTCCCTAAAAATATTACCTGGAATGGGGTCTTTCATCAGGCGGTGCATTGGCATGCTAAGCAACAAAAGCAAGAAATGTTAACTCAATTAAAGCGTAAATTTGCGACAACAGTCTGGCAGCCATTTACAACAGAAGACAAAATATATTTTCAAGATTGGGTCTTTGAAGAATTAAAAACCATCGATCGAATTATTGATGAATCTATTCACTTTAAACATTGTTTGGCATCAAGTTATAGCGCCAGTATCATTGCAAGAGTATATGTAGCTTTTCATATGTACCATCCCATTTTGCATGTATCGATGACTTTGGGCTGTCATGTGCAAAACCACATTTTGGTTTTTGATCAACTTGAGTATTCAAATAATACCCAAGCAGAAATAGAAAAAGTAAATATCGCCAAAGAATTTTTAAATAGGTTCAATAGCTTAAAGTAAGATTGGCGAAATACGGATTTAGGAAACTGTGTTGTGCGCTTAACTTTTGAGTCAAAAATCGTTAGGCTATAGCCGTTCTTTTACGGTATAGGTCTTATGAAACAAGAAACTGCACTCAAGCTGCTCAAAGCAGGCGAAAATGTGTTTTTAACAGGTTCGGCTGGTGCAGGGAAAACTTATACTTTAAATCAGTACATCAATTATCTAAAAGCGCGCAAAGTGCCGGTGGCAATTACGGCTTCTACAGGGATTGCTGCAACCCATATGAATGGCATGACAATTCATACATGGGCAGGGATTGGGATTAAAGATGCGATTTCCGAAGATGAGTTAAAGCGCTTAAAAGAACGTAAATATTTAAAAGAGCATTTGGAAAATGCCCAAGTTTTAATCATCGATGAAATTTCGATGTTGCATGCCAAGCAATTAAACTTGGTGAATAAAGTTTTAAAATTTTTTAAAGACAGTGAAGATGCTTTTGGGGGGATTCAAGTCATTGTTGCAGGTGACTTCTTCCAGTTACCCCCTGTGGGACGCAAAGGTGAATTAAACCGTGACAAGTTTTGCTTTATGTCTGAGGCATGGGTAGAAGCGAAGTTTCGCGTGTGTTATTTGACCGAACAACATCGTCAGGGTAATGACTATCTCAATGATATTCTAAATGCGATTCGTGCTCAGCAAATTACGGGCGATCATTTGCATGCTTTAAGGCAGACAAGTTCACAAAATATAGGTGAAACCTTTACGCGCTTGTATACCCATAATATGGATGTAGATAGTATTAACTATAAACATCTAAATGAAATTGAGCAAGAATCTCGCCAGTTTGATGCCCAATGTGATGGTAATGATAAACTGATCGAAACCTTAAAATCTTCAGTGCGTGCGCCGGAAACTTTGACCTTAAAGAAAAATGCCAAAGTGATGTTTGTAAAAAACAACTTTGACGTGGGCTATATCAATGGCAGCCTCGGTGAAGTGATAGGTTTTGAAGAAGATGATGAATATGGCATCTTGCCTAAAGTAAAACTTACGGACGGCACGACCTTGGTGGTCGAACCTGAAACATGGTCTGTCGATAATGATGATGGTAAAACCATTGCCAGTTTCCAACAAATTCCACTGCGTTTGGCCTGGGCGATCACCATTCATAAATCTCAAGGGATGACTCTTGCAGCGGCTGAAATTAACTTGACGCATACTTTTGAAAAGGGTCAGGGGTATGTGGCATTGTCTCGTTTAAAAACATTAGATGGTCTGCGTTTACTTGGCTTTAATGAACAAGCCTTAGAACTCGACAGTTTGGCGATTAAAGCCGATCGTCGCTTTCAGGAACTCTCTGATGAAGCGGAAACCAATTTTGCAGAGGCTGATTTAACAGTACAACACAAAGCCTTTATTCGCCATTGTGGCGGAACACTGAATGAAGTGGAAATCGAGCGCAATGAAAAGAAAATTGCCAAAACTGGTGCGAAACAAAGTTTTGCCACAGCGACTTTAGATCAAACTCGTGAATTGTTTGAAGAAGGTTATGAAATTCAAGATATTGCAGTGGAGCGTGGCTTAACACCAGCCACCATTATTAACCATTTGGCTCGTCTGCAAAAAGAGCAAGGTTTAGATATCTCGGTGGCACATCCGGGAGAAGATGTGGTTGAGCAGGTGCGTAAAATCTATAAACGCTTGGCGAAGCGACAAGACCCAGCACATTATAATGATGACGGCACGGTTAAGTTGCGTCCAATTGTGGAGTTAACCAGTCCACGCATGGGATATGACCAAGTTCGTTTGGCTTTATTATTTGTGGAATAATGGATATATGGTGCATACGAAAAATACTGATGAATAAAGTGTGGTTAATATCGTTCAATAGATTTAACAGTAGACTGTCTAAAGGATTCGTATTTTTCCTAAGCGATGGTTTACACTGTAGCAAGTTAATTTGCTAACGATTTGAATTATGACTTTTAGTGCATGGTATTCACTGCGTAAATTTGTCTATAACAATTTACATAATGATGATTATGAAACTAAATTTAGTCATTTTCTCAACTATGCTTTGATATTGCTGATTTTAGGTAATGCTGCTGCGGTTTTACTCGAATCGGTCAATGATATTTATTTGTCTTATCAAGTTTACTTTGATTTTTTTGAAAATTTTTCAATCATTGTATTTAGTGTTGAATACGTATTGAGGCTTTGGTCGATTGCAGATAAAGACCCATTTTACTCCGCTTGGCGTAATCGTTTGAATTGGGTAAAAAGTGGTGGCGCAATTATTGATTTATTGGCAATTTTACCTGCATATCTAAATTTCTTTGTCCATTTTGATTTGCGTTTTTTACGTATTTTACGATTACTGCGTTTATTAAAATTAACTCGATATTTTGTGTCGTTGCAAATTTTGTTACGTGTCATTGAACGTGAAAAAGGTTCATTTCAAGCTGTTGTTTTTATTTTATTTATTATGATTATTATGGCCGCAGCTGGGGTGTATTTAGTTGAGAGTAAAGCACAGCCAGAGGTCTTTAGTTCTATTCCTGCGTCCATGTGGTGGGCTGTTGTTACTTTAACGACGGTCGGTTATGGCGATGTAACACCGATAACCCCTGTTGGGCGGATATTAGGTGCAATGATTACGATATTAGGGGTTGGCTTGGCAGCATTGCCAGCAGGTATTTTAGCCAATGGTTTGGCACATGAATTGGAGCAACGCAAACAACAATTAGAACTCAGTTTTCGTGAGTTGATTCAAAATCGTGAAATTGATTTTGTACTTGAGCCTGAAAAAATCGAAGAAATCCGAAAAACAGTGGGTTTAACCCGTGAGCAAACACAGGATATTATTTGGCAATTGTTACGTGAGCAAAAAGAGGAATCATTAAAGCAGGAGCGTGAGCAGTATGCATATTGCCCGCATTGTGGAAAAAAATTACCTGATTTGTAATGTGAAAAAAACACATTAGCTAAAGATGATTCAGTAAAACTTGATGAAGTATATTCATGTGAATAAAAAATAGTTAAATAAAATTTATGATGAATATGATTCATAAATATCATGATATGATAAATATAATTTAAAAATACTGATTTTCAGCTCATTCAGTATGTCGTTTGTGGAACTCATTATGTTGGAATTACGCCATCTCAAAACATTATTGGCACTCAGAGAACATGGTTCTTTGGTCGCTGCATCTAATGATCTGTGTTTAACGCCTTCTGCGCTTTCACATCAGTTGAAAGAGCTTGATCATTGGTATGGGGTAGAGGTGGTGAACCGACGGACACGTCCTGTGACCTTTTCGAATGTTGGGCAACGTTTACTACGCCTTGCCGATGACATTTTGCCGCAAGTTCAAATTGCGCAATCGGACATTACACGTATTGTGCATGGTCAAACTGGCCGAATTATTTTTTCTTCAGAATGTCATAGTTGCTTTGACTGGCTGATGCCGTTATTGAATGTCTACCGTCAGCAATACCCCGATGTAGATTTGGACTTTGCCTCTGGCTTTGAAGCCAATCCGCATGAACTATTACAAACGGGCGAGTTTGATCTTCTGATTACGGCAGATCCGATTAATTTAAAAGGCGTGGAATATTTCCCTATCTTTGAATATGAGTCTCGTTTGGTATTGTCAAATACACATCCATTGGTTCGTGCGACCAATGTGACTGTTCAAGAATTAGCAGAAGAAACGCTGATTACCTATCCGGTCGATAAACATCGTTTAGATATCATGGCGAAATTATTTTTACCGGCCAATATTCAGCCTAAACACGTCCGTACGACAGATTTGACTCAGATGCTGATTCAGTTGGTTGCAAGTGGTCGTGGTATTGCGGCATTACCAGATTGGGTGGTAAATGAATATGAACAAAAAGGTTGGGTGACCTCTCGACGTTTAGATTGTGTTTCACCTGAAGGTTTAAGACGGACATTGTACGCCGGTTATCGTACCGAAGAGGCTGAAAAAAGCTATTTTGAAGGCTTCCTAAAACAGTTGGCGAAATTCTCACAAAAGCGCAATCAATATTATGCCAACTAAGGAGGATCTATGACTCAGAGTCTTTTTGTATACGGGACATTACGTCTAGGTCAGCCCAATGTTCATGTGATGGAGCGTATTGGTGGCGAGTGGAAGAAAGGTGTGGTATGGGGTGAGTTAGAACATAAAGGCTGGGGTGGTGGGCAGTCCTGGCATTCGTTTATCAAAGGCAGGTCTAGCGATTGAAGGCTATGTTTTTATCTCTGAAAACTTAGCAGCACATTGGGCAGCTTTAGATGAATTTGAAGGGGCTGAATACCAACGTGTGGCTGTAGATGTACAATTGGAAGGCGGAGAATGGATGCAGAGTGAAATTTACGCTTTGAAATAATATTGAGGGGAGAGTCGTAAAATACGTGGGTCATCCATACATTACGTGGGGCATCCATACATCATGACTTCCCCAACCTTCGAAATATGTATCGATGATTCTGCTTGCTCTGTTGTTTCCTTGAGTGCATTTTCTTTCGAAGAGCAGTATTTGAAAGAGTTGTATCTAAAGTGCTTGAATGCGCAGAAATTACTTTAAGATTGCTATACAAGTGGATGAATAATTTTTAGAATTGAGCTGTATCTCACATTGAACCCTGTTTGAACTCAATCATGCCCAATTCTATAGAACCCTCACCAACTCAACTCATGTCTGTGATTCAAACTCAGACAGCTATTGCCAAACTGGGTTTAGATCTAAATGCAGTGATGACCGTAGTGGCAGAACAGGCGCAGCAGATTACACATGCTAAAGGTGCAGTTGTAGAGTTGGCTGAAGATGGTGATATGGTCTATCGTGCAGTGTCTGGTGGGGCGAGTCATTTACTGGGTTTAAGACTACATATTGAAAATAGCTTATCAGGTCTATGTATTGCGCAAAAACAAACATTGTATTGCCAAGATTCGGAAACAGATGCACGGGTAGATCGCGTGGCATGTCGACGTGTCGGGTTGCGTTCGATGGCTGTGGTGCCATTGATTCACTGTGATGAAGGTGTTGGTGTTTTAAAGATTTACTCTGACCAAGTCGATGCCTTTCAGGAAGCTGATTTACATATATTGAGTTTGATGTCTGAGTTGATCGCTGCGGCGATGTACCATGCAACACGTTTCGGTGCGACAGAGTTATATAAATTGGCGACTCAAGATAGCTTAACCGGCTTAGCCAATCGGGCTTTGTTTGTCGACTTTTTACGCCAAGGTATAGAAAAAGCTCGCGCGCAGAAAAAAGTACTGGGTATCTTGATGATTGATATGGATGGTCTGAAGCCGATTAATGATCAGTTTGGACATCGCATTGGGGATGCTGCACTGAAAGAAATTGCACAGCGCATTTTGCGTGAAACACGTCAAGATGACTTGGTTGCACGCTTGGGCGGTGATGAATTTGCTGTGATTTTAACCAATATTGCCAACTTAGAGCGTGCGCAAACGGCGATGAATCGAATCGCAGAAAGTTGCGGACTGCCATTTGCATTCGAGCAAATGAGCTTGAAAATTGGTGCCAGTATTGGCATGGCTTTATTTCCAGAGGATGCCGAATCCATCGATCAATTGGTCGAAATGGCAGACTTGAAAATGTACGCCAATAAGCGTGAACGGAAACAAGTAAATATTGAATAACTCACTGCTTAAATAATTCACTAATTGTTATGCAGGTGAATTCCTTCACTACCGCCAAATTATTGAAAGTATCAGAAAAAACATTTTTGATGGGAATACGTGTTGTCTCAAACAATTGCAGATGACATCACGGAATATCATTGTTTAATTTAAATCAAAGTGCGCTTAGCATGTGACGGTGCAAGATGATTAAATAATTGAAAAATCATCTAAGGTCATTTGTTTTTTGACTCAAAATAATATTTTGAATTGTTAAGCTGTGCACTATTGCATGGCGAAAAGAGCATGACAATTCAATGAAAGGGATGTCAAAAGATTTATTCATTATTGCGGCAGGTTTTGTTGCTGCAATGCATATCGGGAAATTACCGCCCGCAATACCTGTATTACAACAGCAACTTGGTATTAGCTTTATTCAGTCTGGTTTATTGCTCTCACTAGTACAGGGTGCAGGAATGTGCTTTGCATTGTTGATTGGTAGTTATATCCAAAAAATTGGATTTAAACTGTGTATCTTATTGGGCTTAAGTCTATTGACGATAGCAAGTGCATGGGGGAGCTTTGCACAAAGCTTTGATGTCTTGTTGCTACTGCGTGTCATAGAAGGATTTGGCTTCTTATTGGTGACACTCACAGGGCCTGCATTTATCCGTCAGCTTGTACCGCTACAGCACATCAGCGCAAAGATGGGGCTGTGGAGTGCCTATATGGGTGGAGGTATGGGCATTGCCTTATTGGTTGCGCCATTTCTAATTGCTCAATATGGTTGGAGTGTGGTTTGGCTCAGTTTCGCTATGATTACTGCAGCATTACTACTCTGTATCGCTATGTTTATTCCTCAGCCTAATGTGGCGCTGAATACAACACCTATTATTGGTCTCATTCGGGATACTCTGAAACATCCTGCAGCATGGCTTTTGGCGCTCATTTTTGGGACATATGCAGGGCAGTGGTTTGCATTGGTGGGCTTCTTACCGATGATTTATGCCCAAAACCAAATTTCAGCAGAACTGGCGGGTGCTTTAACAGCCAGTGTTGCCGTTGCGAATGCTGTGGGCACATGGGGGTGTGGACTGCTATTACAGCGTGGTTTTCAAGCTAAAACTTTAGTCCAACTGGGTTTTGCTGTTTTGATCATTTGCGCCTTAGGGTTTTATCTCTCTAAAGATGCGTTACCTTTTTTACTGCAATATTTAACGGTGTTTAGTTTTTCGCTTTTTGGAGGCTTGGTTGCTGCGACGGTCTTTGCGCAAGCACTGCATTTTGCACCTTATCCTGCGGCAATTAGTACGACGGTCGGCATGATTTTACAATGCTCTGCCATATCACAATTTGTTCTGCCACCTGTGATTGCCACTGTGGTTTCACAAACTGGCGCGTGGTTTTGGGCGGGGATCTTGATGTCAGCATTATCATTCGTTGGAATCATGCTTAGTCGACGTTTATTTCAAATGCAGCATGGCTCAAATTAAAATTTTGTTAAACCGCTATGTCAGCAACGGCCTTATTGTTTAATCCCAATCAGTAGCGACAAGATGCCTGCTGCAATGAGTGGGCCGACAGGTACACCACGCAGCATGGCAACACCTGCGACTGTCCCAATCAATAGTCCGGCAACCACATCTGGCTGATTGGACATCAGTTTGACACCACGTCCGCCTAGCCATGCGACAAAGATGCCAATGGCGATTGCGACGAGGGATTTCCAACTTAAAAAGGATTTTAAAATCGAATCACCGGGTATTTTTCCGCTAGCGATCGGCGTGAGTACGCCAATGGTTAAAATAATAATGCCAATGTTTAAGCCATATTGTTGCAGATAGGGGAAAAATTCACTTAAAGGCGTGATGCGGAAAATAATCAAGACACCTGCTGCTATGGTGATCGCTGTATTGTGGCTAAAGATGCCACAAGCCAATAACACCAATAACACGATCAGATTTAAATCCAACTGAGACATAGGATATTCGTGAGAAACTTCAATAAATAATCAATAGTGTAGCGCAGAAACATTAAAAACTGGCGTTCAAGATTATTTCCGCTATTTTTCCTGCAAGTTGGCTCGTGGTTCAGTATAAAATAGCAATATATGGTGTTTATTAGGTTGTTCTATGTTTTTGGAAAAAATGCTGCAATCACAAGGTTTTGGTTCGCGTAAATATTGCCAACAGTTGATTAAAAATGGTGCGGTCGAAATACACGGTGAGATTGTAGATAATCCAAAGCAAAAGCTGGACTTGAATGATTTAACTTACAGTGTGCATGGACAGGACTATACCTATCGTGAGCATGTTTATATCGCGTTAAATAAACCTCAAGGTTATGAATGTTCGCATCAGGCAACCCATCATTTTAGTGTTTTTGAATTATTTGATGATGTGCTGTTAAATCGTGGTCTGCAATGCGTCGGGCGACTGGATCAAGACACCACTGGACTGTTGCTGCTCACGGATGATGGTCAATATCTACAAGCGCTTACACACCCTAAAAAGCATGTTGCCAAAGTGTATTCGATGCATACCGCAGATCCTGTGACACCTGAGCAAATACAACAATTAGAACAAGGCGTGGAGCTTCGAAACGAAAAAGGCATTTTCGCTGCAACCGATGTACAGCTATTGGCTTCACATCAATTGCAAATGACTGTCCATCAAGGGGTATATCATCAAGTGAAGCGGATGTTGGCGGCTGTCGGCAATAAAGTTGAAACATTACATCGTGCTCAAATAGGACAATTAAAGCTTGAAGATATTGCTGAGGGTGAATGGATCTATTTGAATGCAGCGCAAATTGAACAATCGAAATTTCGTGAAAATCTAAATTCACAGTAATAGGTACAGGGCTTTGATACGTCATCATTTGAAGGATGAATGTGCGGTATTAAAGCCCATAAATATGTCTGCTAATTATTTAAAGATGCGTTTCTAATATGCGTTGATTGTGTATTTAACGTCGAGCAAGGCATTAGCGAATAAAGTAATGATAAGTTTGAAATTCATCATCTTTAATGAAGCCCATCGATTCATAGAGCTGATGTGAGTGATAGTTATTTTTTTGAGTTTCGAGGCTGATTCGAAGCGCACCTTCATGTTGAGCAAAGAGAACCGCGGTATCGATCAATTGTTTGGCTGAACCCTGACGACGATATACAGGGCTGACATAGACATCATCTAAAATATAGTAGGTTGAACAAGCCACAGATGAAAAGCCCAAATACAGTAAGATAAACCCAGTAATCACATCATCTTTTAAGCAAATAAAAATTACGCTTTCATTATTTTCAAAACGTTGTCTTAGAAATTTATATGAGATATCAAGATTAGAAGAGGTGCCATAAAATTGGCGATATTCATCAAATAAAACAGCAAGTGGATGAAGGTCTGCTTCTGTTGCGCGTCGAACGATCATTTTTTTCTATACTCCATGCTATTTTTATCAGTCTTGCATGAAGCATATCGAATTTTCGAAATTGGTTGATTTATAAATTGTTTATAAATGCGACAGTGTTAAGTTTTGTCACCTTCACCCAAAATTGCATTGAGCTCTTCAAACAAGTCGAGATGATCATCATCTAATAATGGATCATTATTTAAAATTTCTAATTCCGCAGGGCTAATTTCAGTGGTTGAAATGGCTTGGGCTTCTTGTTGTTTTAATTTGCGTAACTTAATCAATTGTTCAATATTGATATTTTGGTTTTCAATAGAGAAGGGGATTGATTTGGTTAAAACAACTTGTTTAAAGAATAGACGTACAGCCTGTGCAGGTGTAATGCCTAATTGTTTAAACACGGCAAAGGCCTGTTTCTTTTCCTGTGAATCGAGGCGGATTTGGTAGACTTCAGTTTTTCTCATATTCTTAGAAAGCTTTAAAATACTTAACTTTTCGCATTTATTCTAATCAAAACTGTTTTAAATTCAAGAAAGTTTGGCAGTATTTTATCAATTTAATGTAATGACAATCGATTTACAGTGTCAATTCATAGGCAGAACTGAATTGAAAAGCCTGCTCTGTCACAGGATCGATAAACTCAAGATGTTTCGCAAGTAGTTGTAAAGGTTGGCTGAAATCGTCATCTGCCTTATGTTGTACTACTGGATAAAAGGGGTCATTTTGAATTGGAATGCCCAAAGCATTTAAATGTACACGAAGTTGGTGTTGCTTGCCGGTATGGGGATTTAATTCATACTTAGCGCGGTTTCCATGCTGCTGGATCAGCTGAATGAAGGTTTCGCTGTTAGGTTCACCATCTACTATTTGCATTGTATAAAAAGGTTGACCTTTTTCCATGCGATAGCGAGTTGTGATTGGGAAATTTAATTCATCTCGATAAGCTGCAATGGCATGATAGGTTTTTTGAACGTTTCGAGTGGCAAACATTTGTTGATACAGCCCACGGCTTTCGACACATTTGGAAAACAGCACCACACCTGCAGTTTCACGGTCTAAACGATGAATCGGCGTTAGCTGTTCAAGCTGCGTTTGTTTTTTGAGTCGAACCAATAAGGTTTCTTGTACATACTGACCGGTTGGACTCATGGTGAGAAAATGTGGTTTATCGACCACAATGAAATGATCATTTTCAAACAAAATCTGATGCTCAAAAGGAACATGGATTTCATGCGCTAAGAATCGATAATAATAAACATGACGATTGGCTTCAAAAGGACTGTCTATCGTTAAAACGTCACCATTTGCGGCATAGACCAATCCATCCTTAAATCGTTGTTGCCACTCTGCTGCTTGGATATGAGGAAATTGTTCACACAAATATGCATAGACGGTAGAGGCTTGCGTGTGTTGACCGTCAAGGAAGACTTTGCTGGCACTAACACCATTGATCATTGGGGGAGTAAATTCAAAACTGTGCATGAAGAAAGATCTAAAAACTGAGCAAATAAAGCAGAGAACACATCATGAAAAATGCTCAATCTGTAGTGTGAACATATCCATTTTAGCCAGTGCGATGCTATCATATTTAATTCTTATGTACATGTTGTGAGTAATATGCAGTATTCATTCAGTCTGGAACTTAATAGTGAAGTCGATACCCAAAACTTAGCTACCGTACTGGCGACGCATTTTACGACGGGTGTAGCGTATTTAATTGGTGACTTGGGTGCAGGAAAGACCACGTTAACACGTTATTTTTTACAACACTTGGGTCATCAAGGTGCGGTAAAAAGTCCAACCTATACATTAGTTGAACCTTACAATATTCAAGGACAAGATATTTTTCATTTTGATTTATATCGTCTGAATGACCCTTATGAGCTTGAACTTATGGGTATCCGTGATTATTTAGAAACGCCGAACGCCCTATTTTTATTTGAATGGCCATCTAAAGGGGGCGACGAAATCCCTGAGGCTGATTTAATTATTAATATTGAAAAGTCTGCGGATGAAACCACCCGTACAGCGACTTTAAGCTCTTCTTCAGAAACTTTGCAAAACGCTTTGGAGCAAAAATTTAACCATGCTGAATGAAATCAGTGCCCGCCGCATTCGAACGCTTGATCCTGCCTTAGCCAACCAAATTGCCGCAGGGGAAGTGATTGAACGTCCTGCTTCTGTGGTCAAAGAATTACTGGAAAATGCCATTGATGCAGGGGCGACTGAGCTGATTGTTCGTATTGAACAAGGCGGCAGTACACTGATTGAAATAATAGACAATGGTCGGGGTATTCACCCTGAAGATCTACCTTTGGCGGTCATGCGCCATGCCACAAGTAAAATCCAAACTGCTGAAGATTTGCATGCCATTGTAAGTCTAGGTTTTCGTGGGGAAGCCTTGGCTTCGATCGCTGCGGTGTCTCGTTTGACATTGACCAGTAGCCAAAATGATGACGGTGTAGGCTATCAGGTCGAAGTAAATGGCACCGCATTTGATTCGCAAGAAATTCAGCCTGTGGCAGCGACGCAAGGCACCACCATCCGTGTGCAAGATTTATTTTTTAATGTGCCTGCACGGCGTAAGTTCCTCAAAAAACCGGGGACTGAGTTTGGACATATCGAAGAAATTGTCCGTCGTTTGGCACTGACCCATTTTGATATACGTTTTGTCCTTGAGCATAACAATAGTATTAAGCTGAACTTGCCTATTGCAGACAGTGGTACGCTGCGTTTTCAGCGGGTACAACAATTATTAGGCCGTCAATTTACTGAAAATGCGTACTGGATAGATGCTGATAGCGTCAATATGCGTCTCAGTGGTTGGTTAGGCCATCCTTCAGATGCACGTGCGCAGGCCGATATGCAATATGTCTATGTGAATGGACGTATCGTAAAAGACAAGACCGTTTCACATGCACTTCGCATGGCTTATGACGGTATTTTGCATGGGCATCAACATGCCGCTTATTTGTTGTTTATGGAAGTTGATCCAGAAAATATCGATGTGAATGTGCATCCGACCAAGCATGAAATTCGGTTTCTAAATCAACGTGAAGTACATGAGTTTGTCCGCCATTTTGCCAAATCGACATTAGCGCAATTTCAAACCGCGACCGCCGAATTGTCATCTGCAATGAAACTTGATGGGCAGGCACACGAAAATATTATTCCGCAGCCGCGTCATCAGGAACAATTTTCATTACATCAACCTCAGCCAGTTGCAGAGCAAGGCACAAATTTTGTCAGTCCAGAGATCGCGGGCGGGCTTACTGATTTTAGTTCGCCGGCTGCTGTGCAATATGCTTCAAATCATGCGTCAACAGGGCAAGAAGGGTATACACAGCAAAATTCAAATGCATCGAACAATAGCGCCGGATATCAGTCAAATATAGGGGGTTCCAGACAGCTCAATAATGCATTGCAAAGTTATTTAGCGCCTTTACGTCAAACTGAGTCTACAAATGATCCTGATACTTCTTTGGCTGAACATATTCAGCAGAAAGTCGATGAGCATCCTTTGGGGATTGCCATTGCGCAATTGCATGGTATTTATATTTTGGCCCAAAACACCGAAGGTTTAATCATTGTTGATATGCATGCTGCGCATGAGCGCATCGTTTTACAACAAATGAAAACGGCTTGGGATAAACCTGAGTTTTGGACATCACAGCAATTGCTGATTCCTAAAGTCGTCAGTATCAGTCGGATGCAAGCGATGCGCGTCGATGAGCTCAAAGAACAATTGGCACACCTAGGTTTAGAAATAGATCAATATGGCGATGAGCAAGTTATTGTCCGAGGTGTTCCTGCCATTTTGCATAAAGCAGACTTTGATGCGTTGATCCCAGATTTATTAAATGATTTAGACCCAAGTGATCAGGTTGCAGGGTTACTACAAAAGCGCGATCAAATATTGGCAGGCATGGCCTGTCACGGCGCTGTACGCGCACACCGTATTTTAAGTCTATCTGAAATGAATGCATTACTGCGTCAGATGGAACAAACTGAATTTGCCAGCCAATGTAACCATGGACGTCCGACGTGGCGTGCGTTTCCATTGGCACAGCTAGATAAACTTTTTGCTCGGGGAGAGTAGTTTTACATGTCAAATCAATTGCCGGTCATCAACTTAATGGGACCAACTGCAAGCGGTAAAACCGCCTTGGCATGTGAGTTATACGAGCAAGGTGGATTCGAATTAATTTCAGTCGATTCTGCTTTGGTTTTTCAGGATATGGATATTGGTACGGCCAAGCCGAGTAAAGCTGAGTTGGAGAAATATCCACATCATTTGATTGATATTATCAGTCCGCTAGAAGTGTATTCGGCAGCGAACTTTGTGGAAGATGCCTGTGTGCTGATTGATGATATGCATGCACGAGGTAAAACACCGATATTAGTCGGTGGTACGATGTTGTATTACAAGGCTTTATTGGAAGGGTTGTCTTCAAATTTACCAAGTGCAGACTATGCTGTACGTGCTGAAATTGAAGCCAAAGCTGAGTCGCAAGGTTGGGATGCTGTATATGCAGAATTGTGCCATGTCGACCCATTGGCAGGTGAAAAATTTAAACCGAGTGATAAGCAACGAATTATCCGTGCGCTCGAAGTTTTTAAGTTAACCGGTAAACCCATTACGCAGTTACAAGCTGAGCAACCTAAAAACGTACCATACCGATACAATTTTCATAATTACGCATTATTGCCCGACCGATTAGAATTACATGAGCGTATAGCTCGACGTCTAAAAATAATGTGGGAAATTGGATTTTTAAATGAAGTGAAAGCTCTCATTGAAAAATACGATTTAGATGAAAATTTACCCTCTATGCGCTCAGTTGGATATCGTCAAGCTTTAGATTTTTTGAAAAATAGTGATCAAAGTAGCGAAAAACAGCGTGAAATGGAGGATAAGGCACTTTTTGCAACACGACAACTTGCAAAACGTCAATATACTTGGTTAAGATCTTTGCAAGAAACGCATAAATTTACTACATATTTAACTGCGCAGCAGGCTCAAGAAGACTTGCGAAAGTGCTACGGATAAAGCAAAATTTACAGACTACCTTTTTGATAATTTTTAATTGAAAAGTAAAGGTAGCTTTTGCGCTGATTTTTATTATTTTTTGGAGTTATAACATGTCTAAAGGTCAAACTTTACAAGATCCGTTCTTAAATTCTCTCCGTAAAGAACGTATTCCAGTGTCGATCTTCCTTGTAAACGGTATTAAATTGCAAGGTCATATTGAATCTTTCGACCAATACGTTGTTTTATTAAAAAATACTGTAAGCCAAATGGTTTACAAACACGCTATTTCAACTGTTGTTCCAGCACGTAACCCACGTCCTGCTGGTGCTCCTGCTGGTGCTCAAGGCGCTGCTGGCTTCGGTGGTCAACAAGGCGGCTTCGGCGGTGGTCAACAAGGCGGCTTCGGTGGTCAAGGTGGCTTCGGTGGTCAAGGTGGCTTCGGTGGTCAAAGTGGCTTTGGTGGTCAAGGTGGCTTCGGTGGTCAAGGTGGCTTCGGTGGTCAAGGTGGCTTTGGTGGTCAAGGTGGCTTCGGCGGTCAAAGTGGCTTCGGCGGTCAAAATGCTGGTTTTGATGGCGAAACTAAATTTGAAGATGCTCAAGACGACGAAAACAACAATCGTTAATTGAGTTAAAAAAACCTCCCAAATGGGAGGTTTTTTTTGCCTATAAAAAGAGTAGATGGTTTAAATACTGGTTTTTTAATAATTACTACAACTAATAATTACTACAACGCTGAATAATGATAAGAATCGACATAAAAAACCAGCCGAAGCTGGTTTTTTGTTTATTCACTTATTTCTTTTTACGATCTAGAGCAGGGTCTTTAATTTCAACATAGGCATTGTTGCGAATTTCACGTAACCAGCTGTCCAGTTCAGTGTCAAATTGACGCTCACCTAAAATCTGACGTGCCATACGTTCTTGTACTTCATGTGTCATGTCTTGTTGACGTGTATCGGTCACTTGCAGGATATGCCAACCAAACTGAGATTGGAAGGGTTTGCTGATTTCACCTTTCGCAGTTGATTTCATCATCGCTTCAAATTCTGGAACCATAACACCTGGGCTAACCCAACCTAAACTACCACCATTGGCAGCAGAACCTGTGTCATTCGAGAATGTTGAAGCCAAGACTGCAAAATCTTCACCTTTTTGCAGGCGGTTATACAAGCTGTCGATCATTTGTTTTGCGTTTTCAGGACTCACCACTTCAGATGGTTGAATCAAGATATGGCGAGTTTGGTATTGAGGAACAATGGCTTTTTGTTCGCCACCTTTACGGTCGACTAATTTTAAAACATGAACGCCATCACGTACTGAAATCAGTTCAGTGGTTTGACCGACTTGTAAAGGTGCTACACGTGCAGCAAGCTCATCTGGAATATCAGATAAGTTGCGGAAGCCCATATCTGCACCGTCAACTTTAATGTCTTTAGTGCTGTATTTGCTGGTAATTGCTTTAACATCGTTACTTGCTGCCAGTTCTTTACGAATGTCTTCCGCGATTTTAACGGCATTATCACTGCTAGCAACGCGTACATGTAAGACATGAACTTGATTACCTAGTGCTGCTTGACCTTGTGGTGAGCTTAAGAAGTTTTTCACATCTTGGTCACTGATTTGAATGCGAGAAGTGACTAACTGTTGGCGTAGGCGTTGTAACGCGATGTCTTCAGCGATACGTGCACGTAAACCAGCATAGGTATTTGGTGCAACAGCATCTAATTTTTGCTGAAACGCTTCTAAGCTTGGAGAACCTGCGTCTTTTGCAACTTTAAGTACGGCTTCATTGAGCGATTTTTCATCCGCTTTGACGTTATAGCGTTTCACTTGTTCAAGCTGTGCTTGGCGCGTAATCAGCTGTTCTAAAGCTTGTTGCTGCAAGTATTCGGTCGGTGGGACGGTTTGTTTTTTTGCTTGAAGTTGGTGAGTAATTTCGGCAATGCTTTGATCAAGATCACTACGTAGAATCACGCTATTGTCAACGACAGCTACAATTTCATCTTTAGGTTGCGCAGCAGCAAATACAGATACAGAAGTCGATAGGCAAAGTGCCAAAGCTGACGCTTTAAAAATTTGTTTTAACTGTTTTGTCTTCATTAACGTTCTGTCCAAGATTGATTAATATTGTTAAAACCCAACACTCGGTTTTCAAGCAAAGAGGTTAATTTATTGTTGAAGCCACCTAAACCTTTTAGGGTGAACTCCGCCATAATGGCACGTTTTGGTTTAACATCTGAAGATGTTACATCATCTAAATCGTTATAGTACGAACGACCATAAACTGAAACACCCCAGCAGCATGACTCGTAGTTCACACCAAGTAAATATTCACGCGCAATACTGTTGTCGAGGTCATATTGTGCATGACCGATAATACGCCAGTTATTGTGAATAGGTTGAATAAACGATGCTACTGCTTGGTCATAGCTGTCTTGGCGGTTCGGAATGTCTTTACGATAGAAATAACCGACATTGTATAAATTGCCTTTATTTCCTGTGTAATACATTTGAATATCGCGCTGAGCATTATCACCATTCGCCATCCATGCAGAATTGGCATTGACACTGATGCTGTCAGATAGCTGGCTAGAAATGCTCACGACAGGGCCAGTATGGCGTTCGGTATCAAATTTATCAGAGACGTTGTTTAGCGTGACGCGGCGGTCTTCAAAATAGAAACTTTGACCAACGCTAGCTTTTAAACGCTCAAGACCTACATCATCAAATAAACTATAGCTTAAACCTAGAGATGCGAAGTTGTTGTCTTCTAAACGGTCATTACCGTAGAAACGACGCGGGCTAAACAACTGGTCATAGTTAATTGATGCTGTGGTTGAGTCAAAGTTTGGGTTAGTGTCTTGGTTTTTGTATGGAGAATACGCGTAGAAGAAACGTGGCGTTAAAGTTTGTAGATAACGACCTTCGCGCTCCATCACAAGACCCGCATCTAAAGTAAATTGCGGTACAATGACCGATTTACTTTCACTACTAGAGTGATTGTTATTTGTATTGGCACGATCAACAGTATCTTGATCGTAAATCGTGTTTACGTTACGAATAGACACTTCTGGAATTACAAAAGACCATGGGTTACGATAGTTATAACGCACACTAAAGTCGTTATAAATACGTGCACCACTTGGCTCATACATTGTCGCATCACTATTGTTTTGCGGAATATTATCGCCACGCAGATTCTTTTTAAAATATGCTGTATCGTTGTTAAATTCGTACTGTAAGCCGAGCGGATTACCAGTCTTGTAGTTCAGTAGGAATTGCGGCAAGCGCGCATACGGACGGTCTTCATCACTGACAGTTTTATCCAGTGTTTGGAAGTCTTCAACTTTAAGCTGTGCTTTTAGGCCGGGGATACCATTTTTATAATTGAGTTCCCATGCACGGCGTAAGTTCAGGTCAGTTTTTGAGTTTGGATTATTATTGAGATCTGAGAAATAGTCTTTATCAGATGCATAGTTATATTCTAAATTTGTCGTGAATTGATCGTTAATTTTCCAGTTATGGAGGAAATGTAAGTCTTTACGATCTTGATCGTCATACTTTTGGTCGGATGGTAAATAACCACCCCACACCATCCCTGAACCAAAGTTTTTGGTCAAATAACGGAATTCACCTTCCATCATTGCGCCACGGTCTGCAATATAACGTGGTGTTACCGTAGCATCATAGTTTGGCGCAAGGTTTAAATATACAGGTACTGCAAGCTCAATACCACCGTCATTGGTAAAACCAAAGCTCGGGGTCAAAATACCAGTGGTACGACGGTCATCAATCGGGAAGTTGAAATAGGGCACAGCCATCACAGGTACGTTTTTTACATATAATGTTGTACCTTTGGTTTCACCGCGGCCAGTTTCTTGATTCAGCTTAATTTTGTCTGCTTGAATTTTCCACGTTGGTTTTTCATCGGGTGGACAAGTGGTATAAACCGCATTTTCTAATTCTAGGGTTTCTGTTGAAGTGCGCGAAATTTTTTCAGCACGACCATGCGCATGCTGCTGTTCAGCAATAAAGAAACTGTTATTTAAATCACCTTGTTGGGTTTTTAAATTGTAATCAATTGAATCGCTTTGAGAAATTAGCCCAGACTGCGCCATTTGCACGCGGCCAGAAGCATTGGCGTAGGTTTGGGTTTTATCAATTTTGATTTGATCGGCACGAATTTGACGACCTTCTTGGTCAATCAGAACATTACCTTCAAGAATGGAGTCGCCATTCGGGTCAAAATGACCATAGTCAGCGGTAATGGTAGAGGTTGCATCTTCAGGTGCGACCGCTTTTGTCGTTGGCGCAACAGGGGTAATCCACGTGCCAGTACAAAATGCAGAACTTAATTGATTGGTGTTGCGAATCTGTGCTTCAGGTGCAGACTTATCGACATAATATTGTTCGAAGAACTGCTGCCCAGGATAAGCTTCTGAAATGCTTTGTTTGAGTTGTTCTGTATCGTCATCCGTGGACGGGTTTGAAACAGGTGCTGCATAGCTTGGTAACGAGCTACCACATAGAAGGGTTAAGATCGCAGTCGCTAAAGGATTAAATTTAAACTGATGCTTCATTTGTCTCATTAACCAGGTATGCTTAATCGCAATTAATTATTGTCGCATCATAGAGAAAAAGTTGATAAGTAGCTACACTTAGCACTTTAAAAACTCAGCCTGTATTAGAATTTATCGCAAATGAATACACAACGTGAACAATTGATACAAACATGGATTTCATCTGTACTCGGTTCAGATCAATTTGAAATTAACTTCTTAGCAGGCGATGCAAGCTTCCGTCGTTATGCACGAATCAAATTGAATAATAAAACATTTATGCTCATGGATGCACCACCAGAAAAAGAAGATTGTGGTCCTTTTGTGTCGATTGATGAATTTTTTGATGCACATGGCGTGCGTGTACCACATATCATGGCCAAAGACCTCGATCAAGGCTTCTTATTGTTAGAAGATTTTGGTGATGTTTTATTGTCCACGTTGTTGAATGATCAAACAGTAGACGCACATTATGCTCAAAGTTTTAAACAGTTGATTCAATTACAGTCAATTGATGGTACTGCTCATTTTCCTGCATATACCTATGAAAAGCTGATTTCTGAAATGGAGCTGTTAACCGATTGGTTATTGCCATCTCTACAAGTGCAGCCTACTGAAGAAGAATCGGCACTGATTAAACGTACCTTTGCTATCTTAGCCAATGCTGCATTGGCTCAGCCTCAAGTGATTGTGCATCGTGATTTTCATAGCCGTAATTTGATGGTACTTGATGATGAGCAAGATCAGGGTGTGATTGACTTCCAAGATGCTGTGATTGGTGCAGATACTTATGACTTAATCTCAATCACACGTGATGCTTATGTGCAGTGGAATGTAGATCGCGTTTATGCATGGTTTAAAACGTTCTATGATTTGCTACCTGCATCGGCTAAAGATGGTCGTAGCTTTGAGCAATTCAAACAAGACGCCGACCTGATGGCGATTCAACGTCATATCAAAATTTTAGGTATTTTTGTGCGCTTATTTGAGCGTGATGGTAAATCGGGTTATCTCAAAGATTTGCCGCGTGTGATGTGGTATTTACTTGAAGAAAGTAAACCGTATGCAGAATTACAACCTTTTATGCAATTTATTCAGGCTAAAGTATTGCCGAAATTTGAAGCCAAATACGGCACTTATGAGGTTGTTGCATAATGAAAGCCATGATTTTAGCGGCGGGTCTCGGAAATCGGATGCGCCCTTTAACATTGTATAAGCCAAAGCCTTTGCTTGAAGTGGGTGGAAAACCACTGATTGTTTGGCATATAGAAAAGTTAAAAAAAATTGGCGTAACTGAAATCATCATCAATTCTGCATGGCTTGCAGATATCCTGATTGGTACTTTGGGTGATGGTTCGCAGTTTGGTGTAGATATTCGTTGGACACGTGAAGCGGAAGGTCTGGAAACAGCCGGTGGCATTATTAATGCTTTACCTTTGCTTGGGACAGAACCGTTTATTTTGGTGAATGGTGACGTTTGGACGACCTACGATTTTTCAGCTTTGCTCAATATTGAGCTAAAAGATGACTTGGCACACTTGGTCTATGTGACTAACCCAACGCAACATCCAAAGGGTGATTTTATCTTGGATGCTGGGCGTAGTTATACCTTTGAGCAAGAACATGCAGGCGAGGCACTCACCTATAGCGGAATCGCAGTTATACATCCAAACATGTTTAATGGATTGGAAGCTGGCAAGCGTCCGCTCGCACCTTTATTGAAACAAGCTATGTTGGATGGAAAAATTTCTGCAGAGAAAATGCAAACTGCGTGGGTTGATGTTGGCACACCTGAGCGTTTAAGTGATCTAGATCTACAGATTCGCCAAGGCATGTACGATTAAGTGCATATTCGCTAAGCGTTAGCTACTGTTCCACGGCTTAGAAATCGGTATACTTCAGTTAATTTTTATTGAGATGTCTTCTTTATGCATCCTTTTTTTCAAGACTTAAAGCAAGGTAGTCAAAAGCTTGGCTTAGATTTGAGTGAAGAAGCATTAAATCTATTGCTGAAATACCAAGATGCCCTAGTGCTGTGGAACAAAGCGTATAACTTGACTGCTATTCGTGATCCTAAAGAAATGTTGGTTAAGCATTTATTGGATAGCTTAAGTATCCTAAATGATTTGCCTGCAGGTCGTTTATTGGATATCGGTACGGGTGGTGGCATGCCGGGCATGATCATTGCACTGTGTCAGCCTGAACGTGAATGTGTGCTTTTAGATGCCAACGGTAAAAAAATTCGATTCTTAAAACAATTTATTGCTGACTTAAAACTAAAAAATGTCATTGCGGTACAAACACGTGTCGAAAATGAAGACAGCATTAATGAACTGGGGCAGTTTGATGTGATCACCAGTCGTGCTTTTGCATCGTTAACGGATTTTGTGGACGCGTCTAAACCGTATATGCATGCGCAAAGTATTATCGCGTCGATGAAAGGCTTAATTCCTGAAGAAGAAGTTGAAACACTGAAAAGTGATTTCAAAATTGATATCGTTGCATTAAAAGTTCCACGACTTGATGAGCAGCGTCATTTAATTTTTCTTAAACGTATTTAAAATTTTCAAAGGACTGGGGTTACCATGGCTCAAATTATTGCGATTGCAAACCAAAAGGGTGGCGTAGGTAAAACCACAACTGCTGTGAACTTGGCTGCATCTTTAGCCATATTAAAAAAACGAGTTTTACTTGTGGACATGGATTCACAAGGCAATGCCACGATGGGTTCGGGCATTCAAAAAAATGATTTGTTGTATTCAGTCACGGATGTCTTACTTGGTGAAGTGCCAATTGAAACCGCTATTTATAAAGCAGAAGTGGGCTATAAAGTTTTAGGTGCAAACCGTGACTTAGCTGGCGTTGAGCTTGCAATTGCAGATCAAGACGGTCGTGAGTTTATTTTACGTGAAGCATTGGCAAGCGTCGAAAAAGACTTCGACTATATTATTGTCGATTGTGCACCAAGTTTAAGTTTGATCACTGTCAATGCACTTGCAGCGGTACGTGCTGTGCTTATTCCAATGCAGTGTGAATATTATGCCCTAGAAGGTTTGGCTGACCTAACCCAAACCATTGACCGTATTCAGCAAGCTTTAAACCCTGATCTAGAGATCGTGGGTGTGCTTCGTACCATGTACGATGCGCGTAATGCCTTAACACGTGATGTGTCTGCTGAGCTTGAACAATACTTCGGTCAGAAACTTTATGACACGGTCATTCCGCGTAATATTCGTTTGGCTGAAGCGCCTGCGCACGGTTTACCAGTGATTTATTTTGAAAAAAGCTCGAAGGGTGCAGTTGCTTATTTGAACTTGGCAGCTGAGATGTTAAAAAAAACCAAAGTAAAAAAAGGAACTAAAGCATGACCGTAAAAAAACGCGGACTGGCTAAAGGTCGTGGTCTGGATGCCTTACTCGGCTCAATCCAAAAAGAAAAACTACAGCTCGAAGCAAAAGCTTTAGATCATGGACAGTTAAAACAAATTGATGTGCATTTATTGAAACGCGGCGAGTATCAACCGCGTCGTTTCATTAAAGAACAAGATTTACAAGAACTTGCTGCATCGATTGAAAAGCATGGTGTCATGCAGCCAATCGTCATTCGTCCTGTCGAAGATGAAAAGCATCCCTACGAAATTATTGCAGGTGAGCGTCGTTGGCGTGCGGCTCAGCTTGCAGGTTTAACCGAAGTTCCAGCCATTGTTCGTGACTTGAGTGACCAAGTGGCAATTGCCTTGGCATTGATTGAAAACATTCAACGTCAAGATCTGAACCCAATCGATCAAGCTATGGCTTTACAACGCTTCCATGACGAGTTTGGTTTAAGTCATCAAGAGATTGCCGATACGGTCGGTAAAGCACGTACCACGATTAGTAACTTGCTACGCCTGTTGTCTTTAGCGGATCAAGTCAAAGACTTTATGCAGCAAGGTTTGCTCGATATGGGGCATGCACGTGCGATCTTGACGTTAAAAGCCAAAGATCAGCTTAAAGTTGCTGAAATAGTGATTGAAAAAAGTATGTCTGTACGTCAAACCGAACAATTTGTTCGTGATTTGAATGCACCAAAACAACAAAAAGCGAAACCAAGTGTTTCATCAGACATTCAGCAACTGACACAACGTCTCTCTGATCGTTTCAGTGCAGATGTGAAAATTGATCATAATAAACAAGGGAAAGGCAAGCTGGTGATTAGCTACCATACTCTTGAAGAGCTAGATGGCATTTTAAATATTTGTCTAGCTGAATAATT
Source organism: Acinetobacter sp. YH01005 (assembly GCF_013420465.1). Lineage (NCBI taxonomy): Bacteria > Pseudomonadati > Pseudomonadota > Gammaproteobacteria > Moraxellales > Moraxellaceae > Acinetobacter > Acinetobacter sp. YH01005. Next base: position 80,878 of record NZ_VOYA01000005.1, read on the forward strand.
TTTAAATTCGATTTATTGGGGAAAATCAAATGTGGGAATTAGTCAAAGCGGGCGGGTGGTTAATGATCCCGCTCGTCATTTGTTCGATCTTTACGGTAGCCATTACCATTGAGCGTTTTATTCGTTTAAAAAAATCAATGGTGTTGCCAAAAGACTTGATGATGAATGTGAACACATCAGTGAAAGATGTGGTGCAGCAGCTAAAGCAAAGTCCAACTTTACAGCAAAGTACATTGGGTCGTGTATTGGGCGCAGGTTACGCTAGTAAAGATCAAAACGAGCAATATGCACGTGCGCAAATGGAAGTCACAGCGTCACAAGAAATTGGTTATTTAGAAAAAAATATCAACTTTTTGGGCACCTTAAGCGCTGTTGCACCGTTACTAGGTTTGTTGGGTACGGTGATCGGTATCATTGAAGCATTCTTAATGATTGATATTGGTACCAATAGTGATCCAGTGTTGATGATGCCGGGTATTTCTAAAGCATTGATCACCACTGCGGCTGGTATGTTAATTGCTGTGCCTGCATTATTTGCGCATCGCTATTTCCAACGTTTGGTTCAGGAATATGTGGCTGAGTTAGAACAGCAGTCGACATTGTTTCATGCCGCTTTGTTTTATAAAAAAACACCTGAAGTAGAAAGTCAGGACATTCAGAAAGCCAGCTGAGTGGAGACTGCGCATGAAATTTAAACGTCGTCAGGTTGAAGATATTCATATCAACCTTACACCGATGATTGACTGTTTGATGTTTATTTTGGTGTTCTTGTTGCTCTCGACTACCTTTAATCAGATGAGTCGAATGAACCTCACTTTGCCAGATGCACAAGGTGTTCCACCTAAAAACTATGATCAAAAAATTGAAGTTGTGGTGGATTCAACAGGACATTATTCTGTCAATGGTCAGTCATTGGCCAGTAAAGAAGTTTCTGATTTGAATACTGCAATTAAACAGACAGCCAATGATCGTCGTGATTTAATGTTTGTGATTGCCGCAGATGCAAAAGCAACACATCAAGATGTGATTCGGGTGATGGATGTTGCAGGTCAACTTGGATTTGTGAATGTCAACATCAGTACTAAAGTTCCAACTCGAGGTTATTAGTGAAGCACGATTTTAAGGTCTATTTACGCCTATTAAGTTATTTAAAACCTTTTTGGGGAATCGGCCTGCTGGTTTTGCTTGGTTTCGGTATTAATGCTGCGACAGAAGTTTCTGTCGCAAAATTATTGGAACGCATTATTGAAGCCATTCAAAACAAAGATCAAAGCTTTACAACCTTATTTCCACTCTTGGTGGTTTTATTGATGTTCTTCCGTGGACTCGGTTTGTTCATGGGGGGATATTTTACCGCAGTGATTTCTCGAAACTTAATCTTTAATATTCGTCAGCAAGTGTTCGCAAAACTCATGCGTTTGCCTTCGCAATATTATTTAGATAATTCGAGCGGTCATATCACTGCAAAAATTATGTATAACGTTGAACAGTTGACGGCGGCATCGTCTGAGTCACTGAAAACGATCGTACAACAGGGTCTGATTACCATCGCACTATTGGGTTATTTGCTCTATACCAACTGGCGTTTAACTCTATGTATTTTGATTTTTGGCCCAATTATTGGGCTGATTATCCGTAAAGCATCCAAGCGCATGCGTAAATTATCCATGCAAGTACAAAGTACCATGGGTGATGTTAACCATGTGGTGCAAGAGACAGTACAAGGCAACTTGGTAGTGAAGGGCTTTGCAGGGCAAGATTATGAACAAAAACGTTTTTATGAAAGCTCAATGGAGAACTTACGCCGCGGCTTAAAAATGGTTGTGGTGCAGCAACTCAATAGCCCAATTGTTCAGCTGATTATGTCGATCGCGCTCAGTATCGTGATGTATATCGCGCTACGCCCTGAGATTTTACAAGATACAACAGCGGGTGAGTTTGTAGCGTATATCACTGCCGCAGGTATGCTGAGTAAGCCAATTAAAACCTTGACGGATGTCAACGAAAAACTACAACGAGGCATGGCAGCAGCTTATTCAGTTTTTGAATTGCTTGATATGCCTGAAGAAGTAAATAACGGCACGCTGAAGCCTGCTTTAAAAGGTGATGTCGAATTTAAAAATGTTAATTTGATCTATGCTGATGGTCACCATGCGATTCATGACTTCAATTTAAAAATCAATGCAGGGCAAACCGTTGCATTGGTTGGGCGTTCAGGTGCAGGTAAAACCTCACTGGTCAATCTGTTGGTTCGTTACCAAGAGGTGTCGTCAGGACAGTTGTTGCTTGATCAGCATGATATTCACGACATAGAACTCAATAGCTTGCGTACTCAGATTTCGATGGTCAATCAGCAAGTGGTTTTGTTTAACCGTACTGTGCGTGAAAATATTGCTTATGGACAGCTCGAGCATGCAACAGATGAACAAGTCATTGCTGCTGCCAAAGCTGCATTTGCACATGATTTTATTATGGATTTACCGCAAGGTTATGACACACCATTGGGTGCCCAAGGTTTAAATCTGTCTGGTGGTCAACGTCAACGGATTGCAATTGCGCGTGCGATTTTGAAAAATGCACCGATTTTAATTTTAGATGAAGCGACCAGTGCACTAGATAACGAATCTGAATTTTTTATTCAGCAAGCATTTGACGCTGCGATGCAAGATCGTACCACGATCGTGATTGCGCATCGTTTATCGACCATTGAAAATGCAGACTGTATTGTAGTGATGGATAAAGGGCGTATTATTGAACAAGGTTCTCATACGGAATTGATGGCACAACGTGGTGCATATTACCAACTTCATCAGCGTAATTTTGAGGAAAATTAAGTCATGTCTTTTGCACAATTGATTCAGGATGCTTGGAATGAACAGGCAAAGTGGCTCGTTGTGTTTAGACCTTTGTCATGGCTTTATCGTGGTGGCTTTTTACTCAATAAAAAGCTCTATCAATCAGGTATTAAGCAAAGCTATAAAGCGCCTATTCCAGTCATGGTCATTGGAAATATCACAGTGGGTGGGAGTGGCAAAACCCCATTGCTCATTCACTTGGTCAGTTATTTAAATAGCTTAAACCTGCGTGTTGGTGTGATCAGTCGTGGCTATGGTGGTCAAGGACCATTTCCGGCCTATGTGGATTTAGACTCGACGGCTGAAATCGTGGGTGATGAACCGAGCTTAATCGTTCAGTCTACAGGCGTGCCGATGGCGGTTGGTCCAAACCGCCAGCAGAGTATTGAATTGCTGCTGTCTAAGCATGAATTGGATTTGATTATCTGCGATGATGGTTTACAGCATTGGGCGCTTCAACGTCAGTTGGAGTGGATCGTACTGGATAACAACCGTGGTTTAGGCAATGAAAAATTATTACCTGAAGGTTATTTGCGTGAACCGAAAAAGCGCCTTGCTAGTGGGACGGTCATTGAACATTCAGCAGATCCAAGTTCTCCACTGAATATGCACCTTGAAGCGGCGCAACCTTATTTGCTCAATAAAGATCTTGTGACGACATTTGATGCAAATAAAGATTTTTATGCTGTGGTGGGTATCGGCTTTCCGCAACGCTTTTATAAAACCTTAGAAAATATGGGGATTCATCAATTTCAATGTCATGAATTCCCAGATCATTATGAATATGAACTGAGTGATTTGCAGTTTGAAGATGCCAATCCCATCATTACCACTGAAAAAGATGCAGTTAAAATTTTAGTGATCCTCAAAAATAATCCAGATTTTAAAAGAGAAATATGGGTTGTTCCTGTAGATGCAGTGTTGTCACCTGCGTGTTATGAAACTTTGCATGCGCAGTTGAAACAACTGGGTCTGAAACTTCCCGAAGGCATTTAATTTATGAAACATATTGTTATTCCTGCACGTTTTTCAAGTTCACGTTTACCGGGTAAGCCTTTACTTGAAATTCATGGCCGTCCGATGATTTTACGTGTGGTCGATCAAGCCAAAAAAGTTGCAGGATTCGATGACCTTTGTGTCGCTACAGATGATGAGCGTATTGCAGCAGTATGTCGTGCGGAAGGGGTTGATGTGGTATTGACCTCTGCAGAACATCCATCTGGTACAGATCGTTTAAGTGAAGTTGCACGCATCAAAGGTTGGGCGAGTGATGATATTATTGTCAATGTGCAAGGTGATGAACCTTTGCTTCCCGCTCAATTGGTAAAACAAGTTGCACAATTACTTGTTGATCAACCGACATGTTCGATGTCGACGCTCTGTGAGCCGATTCATAGTCTAGATGAGTTTCAACGTGACAGTATCGTCAAAGTGGTGATGTCAAAGCACAATCAAGCGCTGTATTTTAGCCGTGCGACTATTCCTTATGACCGTGATGGTGCAAAGCAAGCTGAACAAACCTTGCATGATCAGGCTTATCGTCATTTAGGCCTATATGCATACCGCGTAAAACTCCTACAAGAATATGTCACTTGGGATATGGGTGTGCTGGAAAAATTAGAAAGCCTTGAACAATTACGCGTTTTGGAAAATGGTCACCGTATTGCCATTGCTGTGGCAGAAGCGAACCTTCCACCGGGCGTAGATACTCAAGCTGACCTTGATCGTTTGAACCAAATGGATGTTTCGAACTTCGAATAAGGTTAAACGATTTATGCAAAATGAAATTGTGGCGCAAGTGTACCCTTGGCAGAAAAATACATGGAATACATTAACCAGCCGTTTTCCACAATTGGGACATGGCGTGCTTTTGTATGGCAAAAAAGGCTGTGGTAAAGAGGCATTTGCAAAACAATTTCTTGCATGGGTGCTGTGTCAAAAACGTGATGAGCGAACTGAGCCGTGTGGTGAGTGCGGGAGTTGCCAGTGGTTAAAGTCAGATACACATCCAAATTTTGTTCATATCAGTACAGATGAAGACAATAAAAAGCAAAATGCCAAAATTAAAATCGAAAAAATTCGTGATTTATTGCCTTTTGTACAGCAAACCGTAGACGGTTGGCGAGTTGTGTTGATTGAGCCTGCTGAAGCATTAAACATTGCATCATCAAATGCATTGCTGAAAACACTGGAAGAGCCGGGCGAGCGGATTGTGATTATGTTGTTGGCAGAGCATTATTTGAAATTGCCGGCAACTATTCGTAGTCGAATGCAGCACTATGCCTTGGATCGTATTGAACCCGAACAATCACAGCAATATTTACAGCAGCATTTGCCCGATAGTGGTGAAACCCAGCGCAAAGTTCTCATGAACTTAGCCAGTCAAATGCCATTACAAGCGATTTCATTGGCAAGTAGTGAATGGCTAAATATGCGCCAAGAGTTTCTACAAGATTGGCAAAAACTTGTGACACAAAAAAACATGCCGATGGCAATTGCGAGCAAGTGGAATAAAGCACTGAGTTTTAGTGATTTTAGTCAAATGTTTGAATACTTGTTGTCCGATATAATTTGTGTCAAGCTAAATCAATCCATAAAAAATATAGATTTGGATTTTGGGGTGTTGGCAGAGCAATATTCGCTCGAAACACTCTTTGGGATTTATACAGAATTACAGCAGTCTAAGCGGTTCATCGAGCAGAACGTACAGGGGAATCTGGTCGTAGATGAGCTTTGCATCAAACTGATGAATGTTTAATTAAGGGGAAACATCATGCAACCACGTATGGGCGGGATCGTTCACGCTAATATTCCAGATGTGGAAACACTTTTTGCGAGCTACATGCCTTATGTCGTTGGTGGCGGTTTATTTGTACCATCAAAGCAAGCTGTGAAAATGGGTGATGAGGTTTTCTTATTGGCGACTTTGCCTGAACAAAGTATAAAAATTCCTTTGACAGGAAAAGTAATTTGGATTTCGCAAAAGCAAAATGGTATTAAACCACAAGGCTTTGGGATTCAATTAAGCGGCGAAAAAGGCGTTTATTTTAAAACAGAAGCAGAACGTTTACTTGCAGGGCTTAAATCTGAGGGGCGTAGAAGTTACACTATGTAGTTACAACTGTGAAGACTTGTAGGTACATATTGTGTTTGTAGATACCCATTGCCATTTAACCATGCTCGACCTAAGCCCTTATGAGGGTAATTTAGATCTTGCATTGGATCAGGCTCGTCAAGCCGGGGTCTCAAAATTTATGAGTATCTCGGTTGATCTAGATGACCATATCGAACTTTCAAAAATTGCTGCACGTCATGCCGATGTAGGTTATTCCGTTGGGGTACACCCATGTGAAGATCCTGCAACGATGGCTCGGGCAACAGAAGAATATCTCATTGAATTAGCACAAGCTGAAAAGGTTTGGGCGATTGGTGAAACAGGGCTGGACTATTTTCATAGTACAGACTTTATTGCAGAGCAAAAAGAATGCTTTGCCCGTCATATTCACGCATCGCAAGCCGTAAAAAAACCGGTGGTTGTACATACCCGTTCTGCAAAGCATGATACGGTGGATATTATCCGTGCAGAGAAATCTACTCACGGTATTTTGCATTGTTTTACTGAAGATTGGGAAACGGCAAAAGCTGTCTTAGATTGTGGATATTACGTGTCATTTTCAGGCATTGTTTCTTTTAAAAATGCACAAGATTTGCGTGATGTGGCCAAGCAAGTACCATTGGATCGAGTGCTGATTGAAACTGATAGTCCATACCTTGCACCGATGCCCTATAGAGGAAAGTCTAATGAACCAAAATACGTTCCCTATGTAGCCAAAGCCTTAAGTGATGTATATGATAAGTCAATTGAAGAGATGGCTTTCATTACAATGCAAAACTTTGAAAATCTCCTCAATCTTAAGTAAATAATTTGAATTGATATAAGAGTAAGAGAGTATAGGGTGAAGATGGATCGTCAAGCTCAGTTTAGAGCAAGAGAAGCATTAATTTTCCAAGTGGCAGAGCAACTGCTATTGGAAAATGGCGAAGCAGGGATGACACTAGATGCGCTAGCGGCAGAACTCGACTTGGCAAAAGGGACGTTATATAAACACTTCCAAAGTAAAGATGAACTATATATGTTGCTCATTATTCGTAATGAACGCATGTTATTGGAAATGATTAAAGACACCGACAAAGCTTTTCCTGAACACCTTGCTTTCTTTATGTTGCATCACTTACATCACCCAGAACGTACAGTGTTGTTTCACCAAATTGAAGAGCGTTTATCGACAACGGGTGTGGGTATTCAGCACTTGTTTAGTGAACTATATCAAGTGCGCAAACAACGCCTACGATTGATCATTCGTATGACTGAGCGTTATTTGGAGTCGATTCAAAGTAGCATGCCAGTACGTGATTATCTTGCTTCAATTTGGTCACTTACACATGGCGCCGCAGCAATTTTGAACTCTAGTTTTTATCAGCGTTATTTGGGTTCAAGAGACACCTTGCGGGTTGCTTATATTGATCAAGCCTTGGCCTTACCAAAACAAGTGCATGCGGTTGCTCAATTCGCTTAAAGGCTGTTTATGAAAATAGCATCACCATCATCGGTTCGTGGATTCACCCTCGTAGAATTGATGGTGGTGATTGTGATTATGGGCATTATGGCCTCATTGGTGCTTTTAAATATCGGTGGAACAGATCAACGCAAAGCCATGCAGGCACGTGAAGTGTTTGTAATGGATCTGAAACGAATATTACGTGATGCAAATGATCAAGCTTTGATATTGGCCTTACAGCAAAAAGCTGGAACAGATGTCAACACGCAAAGCTATGCGGTACAAGAATATTTACCAGAACAAAAACGTGTAGAAAATAGTATTTTAAATCAGAATAATAAATGGCAAAACTATAAAGACTTTGAAACCCGAGTATTGCCTGAAAATGTCTCTTTTACGATTCAGCCTTTAGATCAGCAGTATGAAAATGCCAATAATGATGATTTGTTAAATACCAATGCACCCAAGTTGATATGGTTGGGCAACGGTGAAGTAAAGCCTGTACGTATACAGTTTTATTTTGAAGAACGTGCCATTGGTAATGAAATCGAAATTGATCATTTAGGGAAAGTCAATGCGGGCTAAAGGGTTTACGCTACTTGAAGTCATGGTGGCATTGGCGATTTTTGCGACTGCGACAATGGCTTTGTCTAATGTTGCGATGCAATATACACAGTCGACAGCACACGCAATTTTAAGAAATAAAGCACAATTCGTTGCGCTGAATGAAATCGCTAAGATGGAAATCAATCGTGAATGGATGACGGGTACTGCATCAAAACAAGTCACTGAACAAGGCGAACAATGGCAAATTGACAAAAAAGCCCAAGCCACCATTAGTCCAAATGTACAACGGATTGATATCCAAGTGAGGTTGATGAATGCTGAAACTGGGGATGTAGAAGCAGGGATTAGTAGTTTAGTGTTCTTTAACTATAAGGCTCCGTTGGATGAAAATAATAACTAGAAAAAAACGTACATCTCAAGATATGCCTGTGCTTGTGCAGCAAGGAATGAAGAATCAAGCAGGATTTACCTTAGTTGAACTTTTGGTTGCGATTGCCATTTTTGCAGTACTATCTGCATTGGGCTGGAAGGTTTTTGATTATGTCTCGAAAGTGAAAGAACGAAACGCAACCCATGAGGCACGGCTCAGTCAGTTGCAAGATGCCCATCAGCAGATACTCAGAGACACGGTACAAGCTGTGCCTTTAACTGCCAATATTAATGGAGATATTCAACCAGCGCTGGTGTTGCAAAATGGCCGATTTAATTTCAGTAAGACTGGTGTCACTGACCCATTAAATCAGGGTATTGCACCTGACGAGCGAGTGGAATATCAATACAAAGCTGATGAAAAAAAATTGTATCGGCTAAAATTTAAAAATCTCAACCAAACGGGGCATGATCAGCCAGATTCGAGTGTTTTACTGGATAATGTTGAACAATATAAAATCACGGTACTCAATCCAAATGAGTTAGAGAATTGGCCAGATGCTGCCGCTGATTTGAATAATGAAAAAACCATTCAACTGTTACCGCGGGGTATCAGGATGCAGCTCACAGTTGATGGGACAAACTACGAATGGTTATTCAGTTTGTTAAATACTGATTTTTTATTGGATAAAAATAAGAATGGTTAGCGGTCAGGTAGTAGAGTCATTTGAAGTTCGGAGTTGCGTATGAAGCAGCAACGCGGCATCGCTTTGTTAACTATCCTGATGATGGTAGCTTTGGCAACCATAGTTGCAGCAGGCATCGCAAAACAACAAGCCCATACTTCTGAAAATACCGCCTACGTGATGCGCCAAAATCAATCGATGTTATATGCGAAAAGTGCTGAAGCATTTTTTGCTGAACTTTTGGTAAATGATGCCGAAAATGCAGGGCAGGTGGATCACCTCCAAGAAAATTGGGCTCAGCCTATGCCAGCCTTTCCTGTGGAAGGTGGAACTGTTGCAGGTGTGCTCCAAGACGAATCTGGAAAATTTAACCTTAATAGTTTGGTTTCAGAAGAGGGTGTGGTAAATGACAAAGCAAAATTATGGTTTGAGAAAATATTGCAGCGTGTTGGTTTACCCGCAGAATTAAGTCAAGCCGTGATTGATTGGCAAGATGAAGATGATGAGACCTCTGGTCCGATGGGCGCAGAGCTGGCGTACTATCGTAGTTTAAATAATGCGGCGCTACCACCAAATGCAAAATTTCATAGTGTGGAAGAGCTGAAATCAGTGCGTGGTTTTGACGGTGCTAAATATAAACTAATTGCGCCTTATGTGAGTAGCTTACCTTCGCATGAAACAACGGTAAACATTAATACCGCTCCTGCATTTTTGTTGGCAACCATGGATGATCGTTTAGATGTCAATGCAGTCGAACAAGCTTTGCAACAAAAAGCTGCCAAATTTGAACATTTTGAAAATATCAATGATTTATGGGCAATGGAGCCATTTGCACAGGTGAGCACAGAAAATCGAGAAGTTTTAAACTCACAATTGGGTGTGCAGTCGAACTATTTTAAAGCGCAAATTGAAATTATTTTAAATGAAAGAAAGCGTCAATTTACCAGTGAGTTAGTGCGAAAAGATAAAGATGTATATGTGGCTTTTCGCAGTATGGCGCCATTTTAGGTCTTAAATATCGCTAAATTTTCATGATGCCTTTTCCCAATTGTGCTGAACAGCAAAATTAATGCCTCTTGTTAGACTTTTGCATTATAATCTCTAAGAACCCATAGATTATTTGATTGCATTACGACACATGTTAATTCGTAAGTTATTTAAGTTTGAAAACGCGCATATCGTGCGTAATTGCACGTCAGACCGTTGCAAACGTTCCATTCATGGACACAGTTATAAAGTCGAACTATTACTTAAAGCGTCGAAACTTGACCATGGACAAATGGTTTACGATTTCGGTTTGCTCAAAGGGGTAATTAAAGACTTATTTGACAGTTTTGATCACGCGATTTGTTTTTGGCAACACGATGATGCTGAGTACATTCGTGCCTGCAAACAGTTCAGTGCACGTTGGGTCGAACTACCCGTATCGCCCTCAGCGGAACAATTTTCACGAATCTTCTTTTACTTAGCACAACAAGTTCTAAAATCAACAGAAACTCAAAATGGTGAGGGTGATGTTGAGGTGTATTCTGTGATTGTGCATGAGACAGACACAGGCTATGCGCAAAGCTTCTTAGAAGATATCAACAACGCACAAATGGGGTTGTTGCAGTTAGATCAAATCGTTTTCTCCGAACAGGTTCAGTCGGAATGGAACGATACTCAGATGTATGAAAAATTAAAACAGGGTCAAAAATTTTTAAACCCTGCAGTTGATTTACAAATTAGAATTTAAGTAAATATTTGGTTTTATTAGGATTGGTTAACAGTGATGTCTTTAACAGAAGAGCAACAAGCAAAACTCGCTAAAGTGCAGCTTGAGCCTAGCTGGAAATATGCCCTAAGTGAGTTTTTGCTTAGCCCCCGCATGGATGAGTTAAAAGACTTTCTGCTACAACAAATCAAACAGGATAAAGTGATTTATCCACCGAATCCGCTGATTTTTAATGCCTTAAACACGACGCCTATGGCAAATGTAAAGGTGGTGATTTTAGGCCAAGACCCGTATCATGGGCCAAATCAGGCACATGGCTTGAGTTTTTCGGTACAAAAGGGGGTTGCATTACCACCTTCTTTACGTAATATTTTCCATGAGTTAAATACCGACCTTGGGGTACCTGTGTCAAAACATGGGGACTTAACACGCTGGGCAGAACAAGGTGTTTTGCTTTTAAATGCGGTACTGACTGTTGAGGCTGGGCAACCAACTTCACATCAAAAACGTGGCTGGGAAGATTTTACAGACCATGTGATTGATGTTTTAAATGAACAACGTGAGCATATTGTCTTTATTTTATGGGGGGCATATGCACAGCGTAAGGGACAACGCATTGACCAAAATAAGCACTTGGTGCTAAAAGCCGCGCATCCATCACCTTTGGCTGCAAACCGCGGTGGTTTTTTTGGTTGTAAGGTGTTCTCAAAAAGTAATAATTATCTTAAACAAAATGGCATTGAGCCAATAGACTGGCAGCTGGACGCATGACTTATTCTCCCGTTTCAAAAAATTATCACCCAGATCTGATTGTGGAAGAAGCGAAAAAGGGCTGGCGCATTGTTCGCCTGAATCGCCCAAAATCGCTTCATGCATTAGATGAATCTATCTGTACAGCGTTGCTTGAAGTCTTTCAGGACTTTCAACACGATGATGCTGTAAAAGCGATTTGGTTAGATTCCACTACGCCAAAAGCATTTTGTGCAGGTGGCGACGTACGCAAATTGCGACAATTGGTGGTCAATGATGAAGTTGAAACGGCGAATAAATTCTTTGAACAAGAGTATGCCCTAGATTTGCTGCTGCATAACTATGCAAAGCCGATTTTGGTTTGGGGCGAAGGTTATGTCATGGGTGGTGGTTTAGGTCTGTTTATGGCTGCACCTTTCCGCTTGGTAACACCTTATTCACGTTTAGCAATGCCTGAGATTAATATTGGTTTGTATCCAGATGTTGGTGCGACGCGTTTCCTTGCTGACCGTGGCGCCATTGGTTTGTTTACTGGGTTAACCGGCTCGATTATGACCGCAGCAGGTGCTTATGGTATCGGTTGGGCAACGCATATTTGTGATGCGCAGCGTGATAATGTACTTGAAACTGTCATTAATATTGATTGGGATCATTATCCAGCGGGCGATTTTCGTGCCATTGATGACACTTTAAATAGTATGCATCGTCCTGTGGGGCCGGGACCATTACAAAATTCATTGGATGTGATTCAAAGTGTGTGCCGTGGGCATAATTTTGAACATGACTATGAATCAATTATTGGTTTAAGCGATGCACGCAGTGATTGGTTACGCCAAGCCAGTGAAAATCTACAAAAAGGTTCACCTGCAACAGCAGCATTAACATGGTTGTTGTGGCAGTGGGGCAAGCAAGTGCATTCTTGGAATGAAGTGTTTGAACTGGAAACCCAAATTTCGGATTGGAAAATTCGTCATGCGGACTTTGTTGAAGGTGTGCGCGCCCGCCTAGTCGATAAAGACCTGTCTCCAGAATGGAAAAAAGGTACAGATCTTTCCCTCAAAGGAATTCTGGCTGATGAGCCTCCTGTAACCAATATTGACAGTTGGAATGCGCTGTTAAGACAGTATGGTGTAATTTAATTAATTGATGTCTGAACCAAACTTATATAGTGATGAACACTGGATGCAGCTGGCTTTCGAGCAGGCTGCACAAGCTGCAGAATTGCAAGAAATTCCTGTAGGCGCAGTCATTGTGAGTCAAAATCAAGTCATAGGTGCAGGGTTTAATGCGCCGATTTCTCTGAAAGATCCCACCGCACATGCGGAAGTACAAGCTTTGCGTCAAGCTTGTTTAAATATCGATAATTACCGTTTACCCGACGATGCAACCTTATATGTAACTTTGGAACCATGCACGATGTGTGTGGGCGCTTTGGTACATTCAAGAATAAAACGAGTGGTATTTGCGACGACTGAGCCTAAAGCAGGTTCTTTGGTCAGTTCGCGTCAATTATTAAATTCAGGCTACTATAACCATATCTTTGAGTTTGAGCATGGTTGCCTACAAGAGCAATGCTCCCAACAATTAAGTAATTTTTTTAAAATGCGTCGTGAACAAAAACGACTGATGAAGTTACAGGAAATAGCCACTTTGACTGAACTTAATTTAAAAAATCAAGTAAACTCTACTGACAATTAATATTGTCAAATAAAATAGGGTACACCATGAAATACATTCAAGTAAAAAAAGAATTTAATGCACCGGTCGAGCAAGTTTTTGACTTACTTTCAAAACATTCGACCTATAACGTGGCTTTTGCACCGATTCAAGTGGTACGTGTCAAAGATTCAGCAGATCCTGAACGTCCTGATGGTGTAGGTTCTGTACGTCGTATGGGCTTTGGGCCAGTGAAGCCGTTACAAGAGCAAATAACCTTGCTTGAGCCAAACCAACGCATTGAATATAAAATTATTAAAAACCCATTGGTTAAACATCATTTGGGTGTGATTCAATTCGAAGCGATTGATGCTGCGCGTACTTTAGTCACTTATACGATTGAATTACAGGCGCGTGCGCCATTCGTTAGTCAATTAATCCTTGCGCAACTGAAGTCAGCGATTAAAATTGGTTTTTCAAAACTTGCAAAAACCGTATAAACAAAAGTGGAAGAGCAATGACAGTTCAAATCATTACAATTGATGGCCCAAGTGGCTCAGGTAAAGGAACATTGGCAGCAAAAATTGCGGCACATTATCAGTTCCACTTACTCGACTCAGGTGCGTTATATCGTCTGTTGGGATTGTCATTGCATAAGCAAGACTTAATTGATGCATTAGACTCAAAGCTCGATGAATGCGTAAAAATTGCAACAAATTTAGACATACAATTTGTGACAAATGAAGCAGGTGTTTCGGTGCTTTTAGATGGTGAAGATGTCTCAAAAGTTATCCGTACTGAGAGAGTCGGAGAGTTTGCCTCAAAAGTTGCTGCAATTCCTGCACTTAGAACTGCGCTTTTAGAACGTCAGCATGCCTTTGCCCAAGCACCTGGTTTGGTTGCAGATGGCCGTGACATGGCAACTACGATTTTTCCCAATGCTCAAGCCAAGATTTATTTAACGGCTTCTGCTCAGTCCCGTGCAGAGCGCCGTCTAAATCAGTTGCAGGCTATGGGCGTGGATGTTAAAATAAACGACATTTTAGCTAATATCGAAGCGCGTGATAAGCGAGATATGGAACGCACAGTCGCTCCACTCAAGCCTGCGCCAGATGCTTATTTCATTGATAGTTCAACTTTGAGTATTGATGAAGTATTCACGCTGATGACGAATTACATCGATCAGCAATTAGCAAACTAAAGAATTTTCAGCAGAAGCATAGCTTGATCAGTCTTATATGGACTATGTAGACGCTTAATTAAACCGGCCTTGTCTGATCCAAGACCGCTGACTTTATCAGGTATATCATGACCGAATCTTTTGCAGCCCTCTTTGAAGAAAGCGAATTAAACCTCAACGTTGAAAAGGGTGCTGTCATCCAAGGCGTTGTAGTAAATATCGACTCTGACTGGGTAACAGTTGACACTGGCCTTAAATCAGAAGGTATTGTTGACCGCGCTGAATTCTTAAATGAACAACGTGAACTTGAAGTTCAAGTTGGCGACACTGTTGACGTAGTTGTTGAAGCTCTTGACAACGGTATGGGTCAAACAGTTTTATCACGTGAAAAAGCTAAACGTGCTGAAACTTGGACTAAACTTGAAAAAATTTTTGAAGACGGCGAAATCGTTACTGGTGTTATCTCTGGTAAGGTTAAAGGCGGTTTCACTGTTGACATCGGTCCAGTTCGTGCGTTCCTTCCAGGTTCTTTAGTTGATACTCGTCCTATTCGTGATACTACTCACTTAGAAGGTAAAGAGTTAGAATTTAAAGTAATCAAACTTGATGCTAAACGTAACAACGTTGTTGTATCTCGTCGTGCTGTTATGGAAGCTGAATCTTCAGCTGACCGTGAAGCTCTTCTTGCTCAGCTTGAAGAAGGTCAAACAGTTACTGGTACTATCAAAAATCTTACTGACTACGGCGCGTTCGTTGACCTTGGCGGTATTGATGGTCTTCTTCACATCACTGACATGGCTTGGAAACGTATCAAGCACCCTTCAGAAGTTGTTGAAGTTGGTCAAGAAGTTACTGTTAAAGTACTTAAATTCGACCGCGAACGTAACCGCGTATCTTTAGGCCTTAAACAATTAGGCGAAGATCCATGGTTAGCGATCATGAACCGTTACCCTAAAGGTTCTATCGTTAAAGCTCGTGTAACTAACTTAACTGACTACGGTTGCTTCGCTGAAATCGCTGAAGGCGTTGAAGGCTTAGTACACGTTTCAGAAATGGACCACACTAACAAAAACATCCACCCATCTAAAGTTGTTCAGATCGGTGACGAAGTTGACGTTATGGTTCTTGAAGTTGATGAAGAGCGTCGTCGTATTTCTCTTGGTATCAAACAAACTCGTGCTAACCCATGGGAAGAGTTTGCTAAAGAACACGACAAAGGTGAAAAAGTTTCAGGTACTATCAAGTCAATCACTGACTTCGGTATCTTCATCGGTTTACCAGGCGGTATCGATGGTCTAGTTCACTTGTCTGACATTTCTTGGAACGAACAAGGCGAAGAAGCTATCCGTCGTTACAAGAAAGGTGACACAGTTGAAGCGGTTATCCTTTCAGTAGACGCTGAAGGCAACCGTATCAGCCTTGGCATCAAACAAATGAACAGCGATCCGTTCAACGATTTCTTAGCTGCTAACGAACGCGGTGCGCTTGTTAAAGGTACTGTAACTGCAGTTGACGCTAAAGGCGCTACTGTTAAGTTAGCTGACGAAGTTGAAGCGACTCTTAAAGCATCTGAAATCAACCGCGACCGCGTTGAAGATGCAACTAAGTTCCTTGAAGTTGGTCAAGAAGTTGAAGCTAAAATCATCAACGTAGACCGCAAATCACGTTCTATCAACTTGTCTATCAAAGCGAAAGACGAAGCTGAAGAAAAAGAAGCAGTAGCTAACTTGAACAAGACAGCTACAGCAACTTCAGACAATGGTCCTAAGACTATTGGTGATTTGATCAAAGCTCAAATGAACCACTAAGTAAGTGTTTGAATTGTATTGTTAATGTAAATTAATTAATATATTTTACACAATTACTGTAACGGTAGCGTAGTAAGTGATTATTACGCTACCGTTTTGTATTTAAACAGGTTATTATCAGGAAACTGATCCTAGGTAGCTTGATAATTAAAGAGGTCGCAGATGACTACTGAAGCACTTAATAAGTCTGACTTAATAGAGCGTATTTCTCTTAAAAACCCACACTTAGCTGAACCCTTAGTGGAAGAGGCCGTTAAGATAATGATCGATCAAATGATCGAAGCTTTGTCTACAGACAACCGAATTGAAATCCGTGGTTTTGGTAGTTTTGCATTACATCACCGTGAACCACGTGTGGGTCGTAACCCAAAAACAGGTAAATCAGTTGAAGTGGCAGCAAAAGCTGTACCACACTTTAAACCTGGTAAAGCATTACGTGATGCGGTAAACGAATCTGCAAACTAATTCAAAACATTGTTAGGGGTGTTTATGCGTTACGTATTGGTCGTAATTCTACTGGTCCTATTTGGATACTCATTGGCTTTGGTTCTGCAAAACGGAACTGAACTTTCAGTCGATTTGTTGTTTACACAAGTGCCTGCAATGCGTTTAGGGCTTTTATTGCTATTAACCTTGTCATTAGGTTTGGTGTTAGGTCTTTTATTGGCAGTGCAAGTATTTCGAGTATTTCAAAATAACTGGGAAATTAAACGTCTACGTAAAGATATTGACCGCCTACGTAAAGAGCAAATTCAAACTGCTCAACTGGCTGCTGCTGAAGCGGCTGCACATACGCGTCATGAAAAGACAGTTTTAGATATTGATGCAAATGAGCGTCCTTCTAACCCGTTATAATTGGGTTTTTGAAGTAAATGAACTACTTTTATGAGTAGATTTAAATTTTATATTTAACACTCTGGTGGATCATCGGAGTGTTTTTTTATGGGCTGAAAAAATAATACGCTTATCTCAAATAAAATAATGAGATAGCTCAATTCAAATTAATCATTTCAAATAACATGAGTTTTATGACTTTCTGATCAAGTTGAATACATCTATAATGCACTAATTTTGTCAAAATGAAGGGTAAGTCTCTTGAGTATCATCGTTGCACTAGATGCTAAAAGCCAATATGACGCACTTACAATTGCAGAGCAGTTAGATCCTGCATTATGTCGAGTTAAGGTTGGTAAAGAGTTATTTACCCATGAGGGTCCAAGTGTCGTTAAGGCCTTGCATGATAAAGGTTTTGAAGTATTTCTAGATCTAAAATTCCATGATATTCCAAACACCACAGCGCAAGCAGTTTGTGCAGCTGCGGATATGGGTGTGTGGATGGTCAACGTTCATGCATCAGGTGGTCGTAAAATGATGGAAACCTGTGTAGAGCGCCTAAAAGCAGGCAATTACAATACTCAGCTGATTGCTGTTACTGTTTTGACCTCGATGGGTCGTGAAGATCTTGCTGATTTAGGTTTAGATGTTGAACCCTTTGAACATGTGAAACGTCTTGCGACTTTAACGAAAGAAAGTGGTTTAGATGGTGTAGTGTGTTCGGCGCAAGAAGCGAAAATGTTACGTGAAACTTTGGGTGCAGAGTTTGCTTTAGTGACACCGGGTATCCGTCCTGCGGGTTCTGCTGCTGATGATCAAAAACGAATTGTGACACCTAAACAAGCCATGCTTGATGGTTCTACACATTTGGTGATTGGCCGTCCAATTACTAAATCGGAGAATATGCGTCAGACTTTAAAAGATATTTTGGCGACACTTTAATATTTACCCTCTCTCTAACTCTCTCCCAAAAGGAGAGAGGAAGTCCTCTCCCTATGGGAGAGGATTGAGGTGAGGGGGTTAGATAGCCGCCAATATACTTACCAATATAGGTGCAAGTACAGAAAGGATAAAGCCGCTGACCATGGCATGTGGAATAAAATCATTCCCACAGGCTTGTTTGACCATGGGTAGGGTGACATCCATAGCTGTTGCACCCGCAGATGAAATTGCAGAGCGTGGGTAGCGCCAGCCAATAATATACATAAATACAATCGCAAAAATTTCTCTGAATAAATCATTCATCAGCGCGATACTGCCTAGATGCGCATTCTTTAATTCAGTCACGACGATGCCTGTCATCGAATAGAAACCGTAGCCTTGTGACAACATAATCAAATCTTTCAAACTGATTTGTGGCAATAGATAGGCAGCAGCAAAAGCGCCCAAAAGTGAACCGACGATACAGCCGAGTGGAACAAGTAGAATTTTCCAATTTAACCAAGAACGATCGAGCGGTGAGTAGGCGAGATCAAGCCCAATCAGAAACATGAAGACTAAAAGTAGATCCCAAGTACTCATATGTGGCTGAAGACTAAAATGTGCTGCAATTTCGGCAAAAGCATAACCTAAACCTAATGCAATAAAAGCATAGCTAATATTGATGAGTGAGCTTGTCACTAACTGCATGGACACTTTGCCATGACTGGGTTTATAGCCTAAAAGCTTAAACAAAATATAGCAGCAAATAAAAGCACCCATTGAGGTCAATAGTGCAATAAGTACTGATGAAGAGAGGATTTGCAGAGGTGCTGGAATAGTGTGTAATGTTTCAGAAAATTCGATCGCAATCGCAAATAACAAAATATAAGTAAAGTACGGCAGGAGTTTAAAGGCGATTTTTTCAAGCCAAGTGGGTAGGCGACGTGCAAGAATAAAACCAAGCCCTAAACAGGTCAAGAGCTGGAAAATCAGCCAGAAAGATTGCATAAAAAATAGGCAGATAATGAATACCTGCCTATTATGACCTGTTATTGCTTAAGCTGCATGACTAGATTTTGTTTTACTTAGGAGTCGAAAATCAGCTGGATTTATTTTTCGAGTAGCCAGCCAATATTTCCATGTATAAGTTGGCCACAGTGCAAAATTTTTACCGCCATTTTGTTGATACCAGCTTACGCAGCCTGATTGCCATACCGTGCCATCAAGCATGTCTTGTACATGCGTGTTAAATTGGTCTTGCACCTGATCTTTGACAGCGATGGCTTGAACATTAGATTTTGAAACCAATTGCATCATTTGTAAGATGTAATCGACTTGTGCCTCAATCATAAATACCACTGAATTATGCGCAAGTACGGTATTGGGGCCTAATAATTGGAATAGATTTGGAAAGCCTTTGGTGCAAATGCCATAAAAACTTTCTGCGCCAGCTTGCCAAACTTGTTTGAGTTCTTGAGCATTTTCACCAATACATTTAAATGATTTTAAATAAATTCTTGGATCGGTAATAAAGCCTGTGCCATAGATCAGACAATCGATTTCACGGGATTTTCCATCTTTGGTAATAATGGCATTTTCAGTGATTTCTTGTATTGCATCACTGACCAATTCCACATTAGGTCGATTAAACGTTGGAAAGTATTTATTAGAAATTAAAATGCGTTTACAACCCATGATGTAGTTTGGCGTTAGTTTCTTGGCAAGTTCAGCATCTTTGACTTGGTATTTAATATACAGTTCTGCCAGTTTTTGCGCATATTTCATGGTGGTTGGTTTAACAATTGGTACGACACGTGATTCGTTGGTCCAATACAGGCGAGCGCGGTGAATTTTTCGAAACCAATCATATTTTTTAAATAGTGATTTTTCTAAACCATGATAACTACGCTCATCTCGTGGAATGACCCAAGCCGCGGTACGCTGAAAAACATACAGTTGCTGTGTTTGTGGTGCGATTTCTGGAATGTATTGGATGGCACTGCCGCCTGTACCAATCGATGCGACTTTTTTACCTTCTAATGGATATT
The DNA here is from genome assembly GCF_013420465.1 of Acinetobacter sp. YH01005. Lineage (NCBI taxonomy): Bacteria > Pseudomonadati > Pseudomonadota > Gammaproteobacteria > Moraxellales > Moraxellaceae > Acinetobacter > Acinetobacter sp. YH01005. Next base: position 100,825 of record NZ_VOYA01000005.1, read on the forward strand.
GATGATCCCATTGCGAAGAATGAAACACTTTACCCTTAAATTTTTCAATGCCCGGAATGTGTGGAATTTGCGGGACATGTAGCGGGCCAGATGCAAAAATCACGTATTGAGCGGTAATTTTAACACCATCTTTGAGTTCTAAATGCCAGTCGCAGGTTGATTCATTGTATCGACTTGAAAGCACTTCACTATTAAAGCGACAGAATTGTTTTAAATTATATTCACGGGTGACGTGTTGGATATAATCAAATATTTCAGGTGCTTCGGCATAACGTTTTGACCAATCTGTTTTGGGTGCAAAAGAAAGCGAATACATATGTGATTGCACATCGCAGGCAGCGCCAGGGTAGCGGTTTTCACGCCAGGTTCCACCAAAATCATTGGCTTTTTCGAGGATCAGAAAATCTTGATTGCCTTGTTGTAAAAGTCGGATCGCCATAGCAATACCACCAAAAACACCGCCGATGATGGCGATTTGTGTATGTATTTCAGAATTGGCTTTTGGGGTTTGCACTGTTTTTGTTTGCGCTTCCTGCATCATTTTTTTAATTCCAAGCGAGATTACAAACTAAGCATACTTGAGTTCATAACCAGAACAATATGATTGAGGTGACAGAAAAATTGATCGAAACGGCAATGTTCATAATTGCAAATTTGTAGTAAAAAAGAAGAAATTTAATGTCATTTTACGATTTATGAAACGATCTATTCTAAGCCTGATGTATTTAGTACAAGGAATGCGTAAAGCAGGCGTAGATGTCGATCAACGTTTGGAAACCATTGGGCTGCGTGTCGATGCACTCGATCCTACTTCGGTGATTCATCCGAGTTTGGAGTGGGATGTACTGAAAGTCATTGGTAAAGATGTAGAACCTGAGCAAGGGTTATTTATTGGTCAGCATTATACGTTGGCGGGTTATGGTCCGTTGCTGATGTTATTGGTCACCAGTGATACTTTACGCCAAGCTTTAAATCAGGGAATTCGCTTTCAACAATTGACACATCTAACTGGGCGTTTGAGTTTGCAAATCAGTCAGCATAAAGTGGCTTTATGCTACCAACCGCAAGATGTGTATGCGCCACTGGGTGCATTATTGGCGCAGTCAGAGATTTCAGGAACGTATAAATTCATCCGTGATCTGTACAAAATGATGGGTCTATCTACACCACAAGTTCAAATTGATTTGCCGTTTGCTGAACCCAAAGATCCTGAAAAATTAAAAATGTTTACTGATTATTATGGCTCTCAAGTTCGATTTGGTGCGCCATTTGCGGCATTTTGGTTCGATGAAGATGTTTTAGATATTCGGATCCCTTCCGCAGATATTATTACTTTTCGATTATATGAGTCGAAATGTATTGCGGAGTTAGAACGTTTAAGCGCCGATGAAGATGCGCCATCATTGGTTCAACGTGTGCAAGATTATTTGGAATTACAAAGTGGTGCGATGCCAAGTATGGCAGCAACTGCTCAAGCGTTGAACTTGCCAGAAAGAACGTTGCGTCATCAACTGCAACAGTTAAATACCAGTTATAAGCAAATTCGTGAAGAAATTATTAAAGATAAAGCACTCCGTATGATTGAATATAATGAATATTCAATTGAAATGATTGCAGAATTGCTCGGCTATTCAGAACCTGCGGCGTTTAATCATGCGTTTAAACGTTGGTTTGGGCATAGTCCGAGACAATATAATAAATAGCCAATGCGCTTTACTGCCAAAGTGTTATATCTTCGAGTTTATTCTTCGTTATAATTCATTTAGCCCAAAAAAGTATTTAATGATATGTCAGATTTTCAGTCACCACACAACACCGCATTTACTCCGATTTCACCGGCTGAGCGTTATGCTCAAGCCTTAGCATCTGGTCAGTTTTTACCAGATCAGGAACAGGCGCAAGCGGTGCATGAGTTGGATCGAGTTTGGCAAGAATTAATCCAACGTTTTAAGGCTTCTAAAAAAGCGTTTCGTCGTTTCCGTCGTCAAACTGCACCGAAAGGGGTGTATATGTGGGGCGGTGTAGGACGTGGTAAAACGTGGCTGATGGATCAGTTTTATGATTCTGTGCCATTTCGACGCAAAACTCGTATGCATTTCCATCACTTTATGCAGTACGTACACCGTGAATTAAATAAGCTTTCAGGTCAGCGTAATCCACTCGACCTTGTGGCCGACCAAATTTATAAAGAAGCGGTCGTGATCTGCTTTGATGAATTCTTTGTATCCAATGTCACGGATGCGATGATTTTGAGCGATCTATTCCAAAAATTATTTACACGTGGCATCACCCTTGTTGCAACATCTAACATTGCACCAGATGGCTTGTATAAAAACGGGATCCATCGTGACCGTTTTATTCCAACCATTGAAATGGTGAAAAAGAACTGTGTGATTTTAAACGTAGACTCAGGCGTAGATTATCGTTTACGTGTATTGAAACAAGCGCAGTTGTTTAAGTCGCCTTTAACACATGAACATAAGTTGTGGATGGCACAGCGTTTTACAGTATTAACGCAAACCCAAACGGTTTCACAAGAGCCAATTATTATTAATCAGCGTATTGTGGAAACCATTGGTCATACGGAAGATGTGCTGTGGTGTGAATATTCTGAGCTTTGTCTAAAACCACGTAGCCCAGCGGACTTTATTGAAATTGCCAATATTTATAATACAGTCTTGGTGAGTAATGTGCCGCACATGACCGATTATTTGTCTGAAGGGACACGTCGTTTTATCTACTTGGTTGATGAATTTTATGACCGTGGGGTGAAGTTGTTGCTTACTTCAGAAGATACGATTATTGAATTATATCAAGGTGAAAAATTGGCATTTGAAATTGAGCGTACACGTTCGCGCTTATTGGAAATGCAATCTGATGATTATCTACATACCTCTCACCGTCAAATCAATGCACCAGAATCTACCGCAGAAAATTAAGCGTTTTTGTTGGAATGAGAAATGAACGTCTTGATGGCGTTCTTTTTTTGATATTTAGTTTTAGATAACATGTATAAATTAAGAAACGCTGTGGAACGAACAATAGAAATTAAAGCAAAGTCTCAAGATAAAAGCATCATTTAATAAGAAGAAGGGTTGTTTAATAATTCATCGATAAAAGCGTTAAATTTAAACTGATTGGTTGAAGTTGTAGCATCGACATTGGCAGCATTTCATGGCTTAATCGAGTGAGTTTGTTTGACGCTTGGGTCTATTTGTTCAGTTTTAGAACAAAATTCTGCACTTAAGTCTAATTTCGACATTTCAAAAACTTTATACACTGTAAAAAGGTATTCAGGCTGATGATGACGTCGTATTTCTGATCTTTATTATGTTGAATGATGAGGGTATTTCATTACATAGAAAATGATCATTATTTAGGAATGTGATAGTACTATTCAGCAAAGTATAAATGGGTATACTAGAATCTCTTGTTATAAAAAATAGCAATATCAGGAAAGACAATGACTGCACGTATTCAAAAAGGCAAGTTAGCGATTGCTAAAGAACTTTACGATTTCATCGAAAATGAAGCACTACCGGGTTCAGGTTTAGACAGTGAAACTTACTGGAAAAACTTTGAACAAGTCGTTGTCGATCTTAGCCCAAAGAACAAAGCACTATTGGCTAAGCGTGACGACATTCAAGCTAAAATTGATGAATGGCACCGCAACAACAAATTTGAACTCGAAGCTTACAAAGCTTTCCTTACTGAAATTGGCTACTTATTACCAGAAGTAGAAGATTTCCAAATCAGCACAGAAAATGTAGACGAAGAAATCGCATTATTGGCTGGTGCGCAATTAGTAGTGCCTGTACGTAATGCACGTTACTGCTTAAACGCTGCGAACGCACGTTGGGGTTCACTCTACGATGCTCTTTACGGTTTTGACGTGATCTCTGAAGAAGACGGCGCGGAAAAAGGTAAGGGCTATAACCCAGCTCGTGGCGCAAAAGTTATCGAATTTGCTAAAAACTTCTTAAATGAAACTTTCCCGCTAGCAAATGGTTCGCATGCAGATGCAACTAAATATGCGGTAGATGGCAAAAAGTTAGTTGTAAGCCTAAAAGATGGTTCAACTGCAACTTTAGCGAAAGAAGCTCAGTTTGTTGGTTTTAATGGTGACGAAACTGCACCAACTGAAATCGTACTTTTAAACAATGGTTTACATGTAATCATTGAAGTTGATGCGACGAGCCCGATTGGTTCAACAGATGCTGCTGGCGTGAAAGACTTAGTTCTTGAAGCTGCGGTAACGACAATTCAAGACTTGGAAGACTCAATTGCAGCAGTTGATGCTGAAGAGAAAGTTGAAGGCTACCGTAACTGGTTAGGCTTAATGAAAGGTACGCTTTCTGAGTCTATCGAGAAAAATGGTAAAACTGTTACTCGTACATTAAATAAAGACCGTACGCACAAAAACTTAATCGGTGGTGAAACTACACTTCACGGTCGTTCATTGATGTTGCTTCGTAACGTAGGTCATTTGATGACAAACCCTGCGATCCTTGTAGATGGTGCTGAAATCTACGAAGGCATCATGGATGCATTGATCACACCGTTATTGACGTTTGCAGACATCAAAGGCGAAAACGAAAACAAGAACTCTCGTAAAGGTTCTATGTACATCGTGAAGCCAAAAATGCACGGTCCAGAAGAAGTTGCATTTGCAGTTGAATTATTTGAACGTGCTGAACAAGCGCTTGGTTTGCCTGCGAAGACTTTGAAAATCGGTATCATGGACGAAGAACGTCGTACCTCTGTGAACTTGAAAAACTGTATCGCGCAAGCGAAAGATCGTACGATCTTCATTAATACAGGTTTCATGGACCGTACGGGTGATGAAATTCATACTTTCATGGAAGCAGGCCCATTCGTTCGTAAAGGCGAAGTGAAATCTCAAATCTGGTTCCCAGCGTATGAAAACCGTAACGTGATGATCGGTCTACAAGCAGGCTTACGTGGTAAAGCGCAAATCGGTAAAGGTATGTGGCCAAAACCAGATATGTTGCTTGATATGTATAAAACGAAAATTGAGCATCCAGAAGCTGGCGCAAGCTGTGCATGGGTTCCGTCTCCATCTGGCGCTGTTATTCACGCGATTCACTACCATCAGTGCAATGTTTCTGAGCGTCAAAAAGAGTTGTTGAATACTCAACCGCTATCTTTAGATGACTTGTTAACGCCGCCTTTAGCGACAGATACAAACTGGTCTGAAGAAGAGAAAACCAAAGAACTCGAAAATAACCTTCAAGGTATCTTGGGTTATGTGGTTCGTTGGGTTGATTTGGGTGTAGGTTGTTCAAAAGTTCTAGACATCAACAATGTTGGTTTGATGGAAGACCGTGCAACTTTACGTATTTCTTCTCAACACGTTGCGAACTGGTTACGTCACGGTATCGTAACTGCTGAGCAGGTTGAAGAAGTATTTAAGCGCATGGCGAAAGTTGTGGATGAGCAAAATGCCAACGATCCACTTTACACGCCAATGGCACCAAGCTTTGATGGTTATGCATACAAAGCTGCTTATGACTTAGTATTCAAAGGTGGCGAGCAGCCTTCTGGTTATACAGAGCCGCTTCTTCATGCTTACCGTTTAAAATTAAAAGGTTATACAGGTGACTAATCTGTAAATCAAAAAAAGCCTCTTCGGAGGCTTTTTTTATTGCTTGAGAAAGTTAGAATGTCGACATAAAAAATGAAAAGGAAACTCCATGTATTTATGGAATGTAAATCGGTTGGTGGATGATATAAGACTGAATAAAGTCTCTGAAACCCATTATAAAAACTACTATATTGCCAGCTCAATATTGATTTTCTTTAGCTACTTAGCACTGACGTTAACCCCAGAATCCAAACCTACAGAAGCTTGGGCTTCGTTTGTTTTACAAGTTGGTCTGCTGATTAGCTGGGTGAATGCCATATTTAAAGCCAATGGCGGCGAGCAAGGCCGAGATTTTTTAAAGCGCTTTATTGCATTGTATCTGCCGGTGACGATTCAGAGTTTAGTCCTCTTTATTGCCATCGGCATTGTCATCGAAGGGCTGTTACCCATGTTGACCGTTAACATGGAGGAGGCTGCGCTTGAGCAACTCACCACAGTTAAAGATCTAAGTTTTGAAGTCATCATTAGCTGTTATATTTATTGGCGAATCTATAAAGCGATGCGGCAGATTCATCATCCTGTTTAGGTTATAGCGCTGTACAATAAATTATGGAATAAGCTTCATCCTGTTTTTCTCATAGCTTTTCGATGCTGAAGCCTTTACATTGGAATGAATGATAAAAATGGGATGGAAACGATGTCAGCTTATACCGCATTAGATTTGCAATATATTGGTGGGCAGTGGCGAGCAGGGACTTCAACACGTCACATCAAGAATATCAATCCCTTTAGCCAAGCAGAGATTTTTGAATTGCAGGCAGCCAGCAGTGTCGATGTAGACAGTGCTTATAGTGCGGCAGAAGCTGCCTTTAAATCAGAAGTGACCAAGCCCATTGAAGTACGTCAGCAAGTCATCACTAAATTAACTCAAACCATTCAGCAGCGCAGAGAAGAAATTATTCAATGGCTGATAGATGAATCTGGTAGTACACGTTTAAAAGCCAATATTGAAGTTGATGCAGCGCTCGGCATTATCCAAGAATCGTTGCGTTTTCCTGAAAAAATGCAAACTACGCAGCTAGAGAGTAAAGACCCGAGTCGAAAGAGTTTTGTATTGCGCAAACCTTTGGGTGTCATTGCGGTGATTAGCCCGTGGAATTTTCCATTTCATTTATCGATGCGTTCTGTGGTGACTGCGATTGCCTGCGGTAATAGTGTGGTGTTGAAGCCTGCAAGTGACACGCCAGTGACAGGTGGAACGTTGCTCGGAAAATTATTTGAAGAAGCGGGCTTGCCGCATGGCGTGTTAAATGTCGTTGCAGGCAGTGGCAGTGAAATTGGCGACTATTTTGTAGAGCATCCTGTGCCTAAAATGATTTCATTTACAGGTTCAACTGAAGTGGGTCAACAGGTGGGGGTGAAAGCTTTGGCAAGTTCACGGATTAAGCGTTTAGCGCTGGAACTTGGCGGCAATGCGCCTTTGGTGATTTTAGATGATGCAGATTTAGATTTAGCCGTTGAACTGACCGTGATGGGTCGTTTTTTGCATCAAGGGCAAATCTGCATGAGTACCAATCGGGTGATTGTAGATGAATCCTTGCACGATGCTTATGTTGAAAAATTGATTGAACGAGTGAAAAGCATTGTAGTTGGTGATCCCAACGATGCTGAAACTTTAATTGGTCCCATTATTAACCAGTCTCAGGTCGATAAATTAAAAATCATTATTCAAAATGCTATTCAGCAAGATGCTATTTTAGCCTATGCAGGTGGTATTGAAGGTCAATTGGTTGCACCGCATATTTTCACCCACGTGGAAGCGCACGCTGATATTGCATTAGAAGAAAGCTTTGGGCCAATCTTGCCAATATTAAAAGCGCGAGATGAAGCGCATGCACTTGAATTGGCGAATTCAACCCGATTTGGTTTATCGAGTGCGGTATGTACGTCAAACTTAGCGCGCGGCGGAGAGTTTGCTGCCAAACTCGATATAGGCATGACGCATATCAATGGCATCAGTGTGGCGGATCATTCTAATGCACCCTTTGGTGGTGAACGTAATTCAGGCCTTGGCCGTTTTAATGGTGAGTGGATATTTGAGGAATTTACCCGCACCCATTGGCAGACTTTCCCCGCTTAAAATACACAAAATGAAGTCTATTTTATCTTGTGCAATAGATTTCACAACAGGTTCTGTTGCGCAGGAGCAGGACTTCTCTAGTTTATTTCCATGAAATATCAGGAAGTATATAGTCCCAAAAACGACTCCAACGTGTTTTGTAATACAGAAAAGCGCCAATATCCTGACTTGAACAATTATTCTGATAGTACATTTGCTGATTCATCAACAGCATAGGCTTACGTTGCAAGGTCGTTATATACAGCTTTACCTGCACTTTATAATTGTAGATTGAATAATTAGAAGAAATAGTCTCGGTTTTCATTTTTTGGATATTGTTAATATACACATCAAACTTCAAGCCATTTTTGTAATCCGTTGCCTCATGAATTGTTCGATCTTCGATTGGAATAAGCGGATTGTTATCACTAAACGCTAAATATGCATTATGTTTTTATTTTCCTTGTTAATCATTAAACTGAATAGCTGAATTTGCAGTGGTGAAATAGGGGAGCGCATCCAGAGGATTGATCTTAAAAGTGCCTGTACAATCTGTCCTGACACGGCCTTCATCTGCGTTCACTGTAAACCAGCCAAATTGATCTTCTAATTCTGTCGTGTGGGCTTCATCTGCGTCAGGAAGAATCACGCCAAACTGATCTCTTTGTCTTTGCAGATTTTGCATCAAGCGATAACTATTTTGAGCACGTTTTGCAAAACGGATATCAGGAAACATTTCTGGAGATGTAATTTTAAAGTCAGTGACATCAATCACTTCACCATCAGGCAAGATGACGAATGAAAATTGTTGTTCTTGAGTATTGGGATGATTTTTGACCGTAACCCAATGATGTGTACTGATCATTTGCTGATTGCGAAAATGCTTATATTGAATACGGTACTTGCCAGCAGGGATGTCACTTTCATTGATCAGGCCTTGTTTAAATGGATATTCATTGAGATAGAGCGCGTCGAGACTAAAAGGTAGAAATGAAACGGTATGTACAGAGACTTTTGCGGCATGTGCGGTTGGATACAGGTACATACTTAGAATTAAGACGATAAAGCGACTTCGGTCTAGATTTTTCATTTATTATAAAGATTGAATTTTTGCGGATTATGGTAAATATGTGTGCTAATTTCAAACCGATTACCTTATCGCAATTAAAGTCTCAAAACTTGCCTGAAATCAGCTTTGAATATCCTGAGGAAGTCTATCCAAATTATGATTTGCCGCTACTCTTTAAGTCTGAACAAGGGCTAGAGTGGCGAAAAGTGAATTTTGGCATGGTGCCTAAATGGGCCGAAGACAAATCAATTGCACTTAAAACCTATAATGCCCGAAATGAAACTTTGTATCAAAAGCCTACGTTTATTAATGCGATTTCAAAATGTAAGTTTGGCGTGATACCCGTGTCTGAATTTTATGAGTCAATGTATATCGATAATAAGCCGCAGCGTTGGAGTGTTAAGCGCAAAGATGGAGAAGCGTTTTATATTGCTGCCTTATATGACATTTGTAGACAAGGTGATGAGATTGTACGTTCAAGTACCATGATTACGATGGATGCTATTCAGCATGAGATGATGAAGCATTTTCATGAGCCGGGCAATGTAAAACGTTCGGTGATTGTAATTCCGCATGCGAGGTTAGAAGAGTGGCTGAGTTGGAAATCACCCAACATCCAAAGTTTTGTACAAGGTTTTCCTGTTGATGAGTTTGAATGTGCGCACGCACCCAAAATAAAAATCGAAAAAATCAGTCCCCAACTGAACTTTTTCGATTGATATTTCGGTGATGCAAATGCTTATCGAGCTAAGTTTTTAAAGATATGCTTTAAGCTTTCCATGGTTTTTTCAATTTGTAGCGGTGTTAAGCCTTCAAAAGATTGCTCGAGAACGACATTCGTTAGATCGTTAATCTTCTGCGTCATTGCAGTGCCTTTATCAGTTAATACAACCCGGGTAATACGTGCATCATCTTCACAAGAATAAGTATCTACCAAGCCTTCATCTTTTAAGCGATAAACGATCTTGGTTGTGGTCGACATTTTAGATACGACCATTTCAGATAAATCCGAAACACTCGCATGAGGTTTAGACTTGAGTGCGAGCAGGATACGACGACGTGAATTATCAACGCCATACTTTTTCAATGCATGGTCGACGTTTAAAACGTATTGAGCATGAACCTGAGTAACCCAGTAGAAAGGAAAATTTTCTAAACTAAAGTCATCGGTGGATGGTAAAAATTTTGAATACTTTTTTGTCATAAAGGAGTCCCCTGAATATTTGTTTTAATTTTATTTAATGTTTTAACATTCTATTGAAAAATAGAGGGTAATAGCAAGAGTTCACAATAAAAAAATAGAAAGTAGAAGATATCTCATTTTTAGATTATCTAAATAGATTATATTGATATTCTGTCTAAATGCTTAAAAGAAATTAAAACTAAGGTCAGGTATAGAGATAGTGTAGTGAAAATAAATAAGTTTTTAATTTTAATTGAATATTAATATTTTTTTACCAAAAGATACCGTCTTGGCTGTCAACCTAATTTAGTAATTATTTACCTTATATTTGATAAGCAGTTTGATGTTTTAATACACCATAGCATAGGTGTACTAACTTACGCATTGCAGCACCAACAATCAGCATTTTAGGCTTTCCTTTTTCACGTAGTCGCTGATACAGTGCCTTAATATGGGGATTATATTGAAGTGCAACTATAGATGGCATAAATAGGCTAGAGCGTATTTTACTATCACCTGCTTTTGATAAACGACTTCGTTTATTGACCGAACTGCCAGATTGGAAATGTATAGGAACTAGACCAACATAAGCTGCGACCTGACTTGCTTTTTCAAAGTGATGAGAGCGTAATAACCCTAGCATGAGCAATCCAGTTTTCCTTCCTACTGCTGGAATAGTAGTTAGTAAAGCAAGATCATTTTTTAGCTCTGAATCACCATTTACATGACTAGAGATCATTTCATCCAATCTAATAATCTCTTGTTCAAGTTGTTGAATACGAATATTAATTGAGAGTAATACTTGTGGAAATGTTTGAGTAGATTGAGCCTTTTCTAAACGATTCTTTTCACGTTGCAAGTCTTCTTCAAGAACTGCATATCTATTTATTAAAGCTTTTAATATTCTTACATTTTCTTTCTCAGGTTGCCATGTTGCTAACTTAACAGTATTTGCATAATAGACGAGAGCTTCGCTATCTGCTTTATCTGTTTTATTTAGCATTGATAATCCTTTTGCAAACGCTCGAACTCTTGCAGGATTAGCGATACATATTGTTAATTCCATATCATATAAAAAATGAGCTAGATTCTCATGATATACCGATGTAGCTTCCATTACAGCCCGAGTGTCTGATAAATTAACATCTAGTTCGGTTAACCACTTTACGAGTTTAACAAAACCAGATTGTGCATTATCAAACCTTTTGGTTTTTCTCTTTCCAGTTAGACCAGAAGGAAAAATACAACAATCAATTTTGGCTTTACTGACATCAATACCCAATGTAATCATGTGTACCTCTACAATCCATATAGTGTTTTAATTACTCACTAATCACGATCTAACCTTGTGAATACAGCATCAAAGTGCTTAGTTACCGTTCAGAGTTGAAAGGAGTAATTAGGGGAAAATTGTAGACTTACTCTTTCGGACAAACTTAGAAGTTTTAGGTAGAACACAAGCTCTACAATTTTCATATAGTGATAGCTAATCACTATACAAACTAAGATACAAGGTAGAAATAAATAATTCATTAGATTTGTCATACAATCTCATACAACGTATTTAATAATATTTAATTAAAAAGTTAGATGAAATCAATCTTTTTAACAGCGTTGGCATGTATCTATAAAAGTCAGTATTACGATCTAGATTTATATTTGATGTAGCCCATTCAATCGGCAACGCATTAAGCGTTTTTAACATTTTGTCATATTGTTGCTGCGAAAAAATATGCTTGAATACATTACAAATGCGCAAGATTATGCATAATGGAATGGTCTCTAGTTACACAGGTTAAATTTATGGATCCGTCGCCGTGCGTTGGTCTGATTGAAGATATTCTTACAATCCAGAATGAGGAAGAGAGCTAATGGAATTTTTGTTAGATCCCGGAATCTGGGTTGGTTTACTTACATTAATTATTTTAGAAATTGTACTAGGGATTGATAACCTAGTCTTTATTGCCATTTTGGCAGAAAAACTCCCTCCAGAACAACGTGATAAAGCCCGCGTACTTGGTCTTTCACTCGCATTATTTATGCGATTAGGATTGTTATTTGCAATCTCTTGGTTGGTCACATTAACAAAGCCCCTGATTACCGTTTTTGATTGGACATTCTCTGGTCGAGATCTCATATTATTGTTCGGTGGATTGTTCTTAGTTTATAAGGCAGTCACAGAGCTACATGAGAAATTAGAAGGAAAACCAGAAGTTCAAGTGACAACAAAAGTGGCATATGCCAGCTTTACAGCAGTTGTTGCGCAAATTGTTGTCTTAGATGCGGTTTTCTCTTTAGACTCTGTCATTACAGCGATCGGTATGGTCGACAACATTTATGTCATGATGGCAGCAATGATTGTGGCAATGGCAGTGATGTTACTTGCATCTAAACCGCTAACGGCTTTTGTAAACCGACATCCGACCGTCGTGATCCTATGTTTAAGCTTCTTATTACTGATCGGTATTAGTTTGATAGCAGAAGGTTTTGGTTTCCATATTCCGAAAGGCTATATCTACTCAGGTATTGGTGTTGCGATTGTCATCGAAGCCTTTAACCAGTTTAGTCAACGCAATGCTCAAAAACACGAAGCGAAAATTCCATTACGCCATCGTACTGCAGACAGTATTTTAAAACTGATGGGTGGGCGCTTAGAAGCTGATCAAGTCGGTAATCAGGCGCAAGAAACCTTTGCAGACGAAGAGCGTTACATGATTGGGGGGGTGTTGACGCTTGCAGAGCGTTCAGTTGCGTCGATCATGACTCCCCGTAATCAAATTTCTTGGGTGGATTTAAATGACACACCTGAACAAATTCGTGAGCAAGTCCTTTCAGTGCCGCACAGTTTATTCCCTGTGTGTCGTGGTAGCTTGGATAAAGTGATTAGTATTGTCCGCGCGAAAGAACTTATTGATGTTCTAGACAGTGAAGATGATCTAAAAGCATTGATTAAACGTCATCGTCCAATCTTTATTTTCCAAAAGATGAAGGTGATTGATGCGATTAATACCTTGCGTACCTCTAAAGGCTCTTTGGTACTGGTTACGGATGAATTTGGTGCGGTACAAGGTTTGATTTCACCACTCGATGTGTTTGAAGCGATTGCTGGTGAATTCCCTGATGCAGATGAACAACTTGATTTGATTAAAATCGATGATGAACATTGGAAAGCTTCAGGCATGCTCGATCTGTATCAGTTAGAACTTGAATTGGAAATGCTGGATTTGATCGAAGAAGATGATGGTTATATCAGTGTTTCAGGTCTTATTTTAGATCAGACCCACGGCAATGTAGAAGTCGGGACTGTGGTTGATTTTAAAGGCATCCAATTTAAAGTTACGGCAATGGATGAAAACCGCATTAAAACGGTTGATATCTATTACCAAGCTTAATGCTTAAATTTTAAAATAACTCAAAGACAGCTTTTCGAAGCTGTCTTTTTTGTATGACTAGAAAGTATAAGAAATCCTATCCAAGGGGGCTGTAATTCACGATGTTAAAACGTATTATATTTACATGATGTAACAGTCAAAAAACGCTGCAACTTTTGAGCTTTTAGAGGGTTAAAGCGGTTCAAAAGTAAAAAATATTGATAGGGTTGATTTTAAAAAAGCATGAGGGTAAATAGCGATTCATTTTTAACTTGGGGTTTTAATCATCATTGATGATCTATGAATAATTTTATTTCATTTAAATACCGCTTCGGAAAACTTTATAACTAGGGACTTTGAAAAAACATCAAAGTTAATCCATTAAGAAAATGGGTGTTGGTATGGCGATCACTGAGAATATCATTGATTTTAGTAAACTCACGACTGAAGAAAAACATGAGTTGTTTCAACGGCTCTGGGAGTTTGATCAATGTATTTTTCCAACTTCTAGGATTGAGCAACTCTATCAATACATGCATGACCCCGATATTGTTGCCTTACCAATCATTCAGTATTTTGAACAGGAAAAACTGATTGGGCAAAACATTGTGCGTATATTAAAAATTATGCATAACAATCGGCCGATTTTTATTTTTAATTCACGGGCAGGGGTATTGGTTGATTATCGTCGGAAAAACCTGACCTTAAACTCGGCGATTAAAGTGGCAATGCAGTATCAGATTCGTTTTCCAGCGATTCCAATGTGGTTTGTGGCTACATTGGCACAACCAAAGGTATATACATTATTTGCCTCGCGCTCTGTTAAGTTTTATCCAAGACATGGTGTCCCGATGCCCACAGAGTATATGGATGTTTTAAATAGTTATAAAATCCGTCAGCATGATGTGCAGCATCGGGCTGAGGATATTTTTGTTCATCGTTGTGATTTACCGAAGGTGACGCCTGAGCAATTGGTTCGGCTACGGAAAAAATCTGATGAACATGTTCAATTTTTTATGCAGCACGTGCCAGATTATTTTGATGGCATGGGGTTAATGTGTATTTGTAAATTAAATGTTTCAACTATTTTTGAAGCAAGTATGAATCTGGCAGTTGGGCGGGCAGTTTAATGACGGACATGGATGTGTTATGCGACAAATGACGATATATCGATTATTCGGTTTCGGCGCGGCAATCTTTTTAACGGCTTGTCAGCCAGCAGAGCAAAAAGTACAGGAGCAATCGCAGAAATGTGTTGCCCCCGAAAAACTGGTCAAACAAATTTATGATCAAGAGTTGAAATTGCATGCTTTGAGTAAAGATCAACTTACTGCCTATTTTGAGCCATCGTTAGCGGAACGTATGCAAGCAGAAATTAACTGTAAGCAGTCGCAACAAGCGTGTAATGTGGATTTTGATATTTTCACGGATAGCCAAGATCCGCAGCAAGATTCGAAAAAAGGTGTTCAGCCTAAACTGAGTTTTGATGAAAATAAAAACGTCGTTCGTGCTGAGTTTAAAATTGGTGATGAAGCCAAAGTCTTAAATTATGAAATGAGTGATGGCGACTGTTCAAAAATCAAAAATATTGTTTATGCGGGGGACTATGACCTCGACATGATTTTGAGTAATCCAACAGAAACGATCGAAGATTCAGAAATGTTTGATGCCAATGCTGCAAGTGACAGTACGGCACAGTAAATTTTTTCGCATATTAATTAGTACAAAACAGTATGAATCCCTGAACAGCTTGAGTCCTATACTCAAGCTGTTTTTGTTTTCTCAAGGTATCATAGCTTTATAGTGAATAAATTTGCATGTTGGCAAGTTGATTGAAATCATCTTCATTGAGATTATAAATTTCATCTAAAAAAGCAACATTAAAACTGCCGACACTTGAGCTAATTTCATAGGCTTTTTGACCCGCAATCGCAAAGTGCAAATGCGCTGCGACTGTACCGGCAGTTAGTGTTTCACTCACGGCGCAATACGCTGCTGTTAACGCACCTAAAGCGCAGCCAGAAGCCGTTACTTTGGGTTGTAAGTAAGATCCACCATTAATTTGTATCACCGCATTCATTTCTTTCGACAAGATGAAATCTGATTCGCCTGAAATTGCCACACATTCACAGTGTTCTAATAAGGGTACGGCATTTAAATAAATCTCGGCACTATTTAGCGTGCTATCGACACCGCGTGATTCACCTTGATTCCCTGCAAGACCACTGATTTCTGATGCATTGCCACGGATTATGCTTGGCTTGTACTGGAGTAATTGGTCAACCATTTCAGATCGCCACGGCAAAACGGGGCCATAACCGACAGGGTCAAGCACCCAAGGTTTATTTAAATTTTGTGCTGTTTGTGCAGCAATTTGCATGGCCTGCATTTGTTCAGACGTTGGCGTGCCTAAATTGATATTCAAGGCACTGGCAATTGAGGCAAAGCTTTCGGCTTCAAAGGGATTGTCAATCATTGCAGGAGAAGCACCCGCAGCCAAAAGGACATTGGCGACGTAATTGCTCGCGACTGCATTGGTGATGATATGCACCAAGGGTTGTTTGGATTGAAGTTCAATCCACGCATTGATAACGCTTTGCAAAAGAGGGCTATTTAAGTCAGTTAATTCACTGTTCATGGTCGTTTCAAAATTTTCAGATTGATTCATCGTTTTCTCCCTTAGCGGGTGAAGTAATGGTCTTGATGTTTACAATTACGGCAGAACAGGGTCACATAATCTGCGGCATCATAATCGACAGAGAGCTCTTGTGAACCACAGTACATGCAGCGCTTTGTGGAATAAAAATTTAATCGAGGTTCGATTTTTTTCCAAGCATGGTGTATCGGTTGCACAAAGATACTTTCATCGAGTCCTAAAAAGTTAAAGAGCAAAATTTCACTCATTTTACTAAACGGTAATTGTGGCGGACGAGGGAGGGTAAAGGTTTCCCATCTTTCCTTTAAGCCACGTTCACGATATTGCTGTAAGGTCTTTTTTAACAGATTGGTATTAATGAAATTTTCATTACGTACTTGCAGGGCTTTCTGTTTATGTAGGTATTCGAGTGCTGACTGAATCATATAATAAATCTGCCCAACCGCTAAATGGTCGAGTAAGCGATAACAGAACACCTGAAAGCTTTTATTCCCTGCAATTTGAATACCCCATGTCTTACAGTAAAACTGCATGAATTGCACAATTTCTTGGAAAAGTAGGAGATACAAGCACTCTTTCACTTCGTCAGCACTTTTAAAGGGAACACCCAAGGCTAAATTTTCATAAAACCAATGACGGAGTTGCTGCGCTACGCTAAAAAGACTGGGCTCCGAATAGCCATCCAGACGGACATTGATATAATACTGTTCAGCTTGTAGTGCATCATCTTTCACAATCAAAATTTGCTCATGCACGAGATGCTTTTTGAGTGATTGTTGGAAGAAATAATTCGGGCTGATGTTATGATACTTAATAGCGTCCCAGTCGATAAATTCTTGATGCGCCGTATGTTCTTGGACGTGATTATCCAATAAAGCCAGCAAAAAGAGTTTCTGTAAAAAACTCAGTTCACTTAATTCACGTTCAACGATATCTTTATTTTTGAGTTTACGCTGTTCTTGTAAACGGGTTTCTTTCAGTAGTTTTTTTCGCGCAGCCTGACAGTTTTCACAATGACAGTTGTATTGCTGTTCTGGAAATATTTGATGATGACAGTGGCTACACTGATAAAAATTAAATTCTTGCTCATCTAATTTTTCAGCATCTACCCAATACATAGATGCACGACACAACGGGCATTGCGTACTTTCATCCATTTGTTTGCGTAGAATATTGAACATGTTGCCAGCGTTTCTTGAAAGGTTAAATTGATTATACACATCTCTGTTTAAAGACGGGTTTGCAATTTCAGTTGCAGCAGCTCAGGCGAGAAGTCGACAAATAAAAAAAGCTGCATAGTGATGATGCAGCTTTTAGTTAGAATGGATTATTAATAGGCGGCTGGGCATGGGATCGATTCGTCCTCCTCTCCAAGTTGTTTGGCTTGTATTAAAGCTTGCACTTTTTTAGACGCGACTTTTTTAGTGCCTAATGCACTATATGAATTAAGTAATGAACTGACCTCAAAGGCTTTGAGTGGAATCCCTTCGCAGGTCATAAACATTGCAATCACCTGATGGTCGATATTTGCAGCATCAAGTGCTTGCAGTGTCTTCATATTTTCAATACGGATGATGTGTTCTTTAATAAACATAATGCACCTCTTTTTGTTTTAGCCTGAATATTTTGCTTTTGGCAATTAAGTAGATGCAAAACGCATGCTCAAATGTTTTGAGTAGAGATTTTAAAGCAGATATACTTTATAATTATTTACTAAGATATTGAAAATAAATTATTAATTTAAAAGTAACAAAATAATATTGATGCGTATGGCTATGTCTAATGAATTCTCAAAATGCTTAAACTGTTGAAAAAGAAACATCTTGGTGCATCGTTTAAACAGAAGTATGCAATCAAATACAAATTAGAAGATTGATATGAATTACGTACTAAGGTGCTTTTTGGAAGGAATCACCTAAGCGATTGGATTTGAAAAGTATATTTGTATATATTGAGCTTATAATTTTTAATGATCTAGGCTTCTAGGATTGAAACCAAGCGGAATCTACTGAACTTGATACACAGCATGATTCAGCTGGATTTCTAAAGGTTTTGATCTTTTTTTATCCTTTCTTTGTATGGA
Source organism: Acinetobacter sp. YH01005 (assembly GCF_013420465.1). Taxonomy (NCBI): domain Bacteria; kingdom Pseudomonadati; phylum Pseudomonadota; class Gammaproteobacteria; order Moraxellales; family Moraxellaceae; genus Acinetobacter; species Acinetobacter sp. YH01005. The sequence goes on from NZ_VOYA01000005.1 coordinate 118,911, forward strand.
ATAAATATGTCAGACGCACTTAAAAACAGCAATATCACCCGTATGCAATTATATAAGCAGTCACAGGGTACGGTTGGTGCGCTGATTATTGGGCATGATCAAACACTGGAAAAGACGATCGAGTTACTTGGCCTGGCGCAGCAACATCAAGTATCTAAAATTTATGTGGCGGGTGCGACGGAAGAAATTCAGCAATTCCTCACCTCAAAAGTCACGGCATTTCAATTTTACTTTGCAGCAGACTACGACAGTGCACTCGATTTAATTTTCGCAAATCAATAATCCTCTAAGTCTTAAGCAGGAAAGTTTGAGCGCAATAATTTGAACGTACAGATGGATTAAGCACCGGTACTTTCTCTTTCTAGTATATAGGCGCTTTATTTATTTTAGGTAGATAAAAAATTTGCACATTGTTATAGCTGTACTCAACTCAGGCATTTATTTTGCTTAAACATGGCGAAAATATGTGCCAGCCTTTAAATTATTCTATAAAGATGATTGAAAACAACATGCGCTGAGCCCATATATAAATCATTGTAAATGCGAAGACAGCTTGTACATCTTGTCGTATGATCAAGTCATTCACAATGTGTTCAAAAAGCTGATGAAGCAATAACTAAGGAATAGGACGAGATATGAATATTGCGGCAAATCCAGTGGTCGAAGCAGACCAAACTGTTTATTTAAAAGATTATCAAAAACCATCATTTGTCGTAGATAGTATCGATCTTGATATTCAAGTCTTTGATAAGCATACCAATGTAAATGCAAAATTAGTGATGCAGCGTCAAACTGCTGGGGATTTGGTGTTATTGGGTCGTGATTTGGAACTCAAATCAATTCGCTTAAATGGTCAAGTTTTGCCAGCAGATGCCTATGTGGTCGATGCAGAACAACTGGTGATTTCAAATGCGCCTGACCAAGTTGTCATTGAAACCGAAGTTGTGATTCATCCTGAAAGCAATACTCAGCTCGAAGGCTTATACCAAGCGGCAGGCGATTTATTCGTCACTCAAAACGAGCCTGAAGGCTTCCGTAAAATTACCTATTATCCTGACCGTCCTGATGTGCTATCGGTATTTACTACACGTGTTGAAGCGGATAAAAAATTCCCTGTATTACTTGCCAATGGTAATTTGATTGAAGCGGGTGAAACCGGGGAAGGTCGTCATTATACCGTTTGGCAAGATCCAACCAAAAAACCATCGTATCTATTTGCTTGTGTGATTGGTGATTTGGCAGTACTCAAAGACTCTTATGTGACGTCTGAAGGTCGTAATGTTGCTTTAGAAATCTATGCAGAAGAAAAAGACATTCCAAAATGTCATATTGCGATGGAAGCTTTAAAGCACTCGATGCGTTGGGACGAAGAACATTATGGTCGTCCTTATGATTTAGACAATTATATGATCGTGGCAACCAGTGCATTTAATATGGGTGCAATGGAAAACAAAGGTTTGAATATTTTCAACACCTCTTGTGTGCTTGCTGATGAAGAATACACCACTGATGCTGCGATCATGCGCGTTCAGTCTGTGATTGCACATGAATACTTCCATAACTGGACAGGTAATCGTATTACCTGTCGTGATTGGTTCCAACTTTGTTTAAAAGAAGGTTTGACGGTATTCCGTGATCAGTCGTTCTCAGAAGATTTACAATCTGCTGCGGTACAACGAATCGATGATGTTGCAGTATTAAAAGCACATCAGTTCCCAGAAGATTCAGGCCCGCTTTCACATCCACCGCGTCCAGATCATTTTGTTGAAATTAATAACTTCTATACAGCAACAGTGTACGAAAAAGGTGCGGAAATTAACCGCATGATGGCAACACTCCTGGGCAAAGAAAAATTCCGTGCAGGTACTGACGAATATTTCAAACGCCACGATGGTCAAGCCGTGACTGTTGAAGATTGGGTAGCAGCACTGACAGCAGGTTCAGGTGTAGATTTATCGAGTTTCTTGATTTGGTATAACCAACCGGGCACACCAAAACTTGAAGCAAAAGGTGAGTACGATGCTGCAAATCAAACCTATACTTTAAGTTTGAAACAAAGCTTAAAAGCGCATCCGAAATATCCAAATTTAAAAGCAGTGCCAATTCCTGTGGCTTTGGCATTGTTTGATGTGACAAGTGGCGAACAGTTAGTTCTCAGCTCAGATGCATTGGTTGAAAATGGTATCAAAGATGGCGTGTATTTATTTGATACCGATACTGCAACCATTACATTTAGCGGTGTAAAAACTCAGCCTGTTGTTTCTTTACTACGTAACTTCTCTGCACCTGTTAATCTTGAATTTAACTATTCAGATGAAGAGCTTGCATTCCTTCTGCAGTATGAAACCAATGGCTTTAACCAATGGCAGGCGGCGCAGAGCCTGGTCGAAAACATTCTGTTGAAAGATCATGATGCGCAAATTTATTTAGATGCGATCAGTTCGCCTAAGCTGCTGCCTCAATTGGTCTGCAAAGATCCGTTATTGGCTTCACGCTTGCTGGATGTTCCGGCTGAGGGCTATTTGGGCAGCCGTATTGATGAGAACTACAATCCAGCCATGATCCAAGAAAAGCGCAATGCTTTACTTACCGCTGTTGCATTGTCATTTACCGGTTTCTGGAAAAATATTTATCAAACATTAGAAGCGCCTGCAGAGTTCAGTCAGGCAATGGGTGTGCGCGCGCTGAAAAATATCGCTTTGAATATGATGGCGCGTCAGGGGGATAAGTCAGTATTTGATTTAGCCTTTGAACAGTTTAAAACCACGCAAAATATGTCTGAACGCCTTGGTGCTTTAAAAGTATTGGTTTGGAATGATGCACCACAAGCACAGCAAGCTTTAGAAACCTTCTATACACGCTTTAAAAATGAAGCTTTGTCGATGGACCAATGGTTTATGTTGCAAGCGGCTCATCCGAAAGCAACTGCGGAAACCATCAAAGCACTTACTGCTCATCCTGACTATGACTTGAAAGTACCGAACCGTATTCGTGCGGTTACAGGCGGTTTAAATAGCAATCCTGTTAATACATGGAGCTTTGGTGTGCAGCACATTGTTGAATTGGCAAAATTCCTCGATGAGAAGAATCCAATTGTCGGTTCACGGTTACTGCAAATTTTGTCCCGTTGGTACACTTTGGCAGAACCGCAGCGTAGTGAAGTCAAAGCAAAACTTGAAGCACTTAAACCTGTTGTGAAATCGAAGAATGTGTCAGAAACATTAAACAGTATGTTGAGTGTTTAATCATTCAACCTCTCTGTACGATTGATTTGAGTTAAATCAGTCCTACTAAAATGAGTCTGTTGTCATAGGTATGGCAGCAGGCTTTTTTATATCCAGTCTTTTTTATCTAAACTTTAGTTAGGATTGAAAATCAATCATGTTTAGATGACTGAAACTCAAAAAATTTCTCTGAGCATTTATTTAAATTACATAATAATTGCAATATAAATCACATAATGGCGCTACAATAAAATAGGTCTAACACATGAATGACTGTATGCGGTAAGGCATCCAAGTTCATGAATGTTTAGATTTTTTTATCTATTTCATTGTGCAAGATTTTGAGGCGGGTCATGTTAGTTAAGGTTGATGAAGGTTTTTATTTAAACTCACATCATATTATTGCAATTCGAATTAATAGAGATTTGCTTGATACCTTTGTTGTTTCGGTAGAATACACACCCAATAGTGTGCAAAACACAGGTGTATTTGAAAAGAAATTCAATGCGCGCCGCGATGCAGAACAATACCTACAGACTCTGAATCAGATCATTGGTAAATCGTAAAAGCTAAAGTGCATATCGTGGATATTGTCTAGATTGAAATGGACATGACATGAATCAGACGCAGATTGACGTCTAGCAAAAGGGATGAAGTGCATCCCTTTTTTTGTGCTTATCTGAGCGAAACTGATGCGAAGAATTGAAAATAAATCATTCTATCGATACGACTCGATTTGCACGTCGGATATTTTCCTGACATGCTGTAGCCATCCAAAATGAGTTAAAACTATATGCGAATCAGTATTGTGGGTGCAGGTCGTGTTGCACATCATTTGCTCAATGTGCTTCATCCACAACATCACATTGTGCAAGTTTATGCGCGAAATCTTGATAATGCAGAAAAACTTGCGGCAACTGTAGGTGCAGAAGCCATTCATACCCCAAGTGAGTTGAATGATGATATTGATCTTTTGATCATTGCTGTGAGCGACCAATCGATTGCAACCGTTATTCAGCAAGTTACAGCCTATCTGCCACAGGTTTTGATCGTGCATACTTCAGGTAGCACCAATATCACGGTACTGACCCAGCAGCATTTGCGAGCAGGGGTGTTTTATCCTTTACAAACCTTTAGTTTAGATCGAGATGTGGACTGGACGTCTACACCGATCTTTGTAGAAGCCGCGGATTCTAAAGATTTGAGGACACTAACAGATTTAGCAAACAGCATGAGTCAAAGGGTTTATCAATATGATTCGGCACAACGTTTAAGTCTGCATCTTGCTGCGGTGTTCGCATGTAATTTTAGTAATTATTGTTATGACATGGCAAAGCAGGTTGTCGATGCAAAATACGTCGATTTTAGCTTGCTTTATCCATTGATTTTAGAGACAGCCAATAAAGCGACTCAGGCTGAACCGCGTAACATGCAAACAGGCCCTGCAATGCGTGGGGATCAAAATATCATGCAGATGCACGCCAATATGCTTGAGCAAGCTGATCAAGTCGATCTGAAAGTGGTCTATGAAATGCTGAGTCAGCAGATTTTTGAGCATCATCAGAAATAAACAATCTATAAAGAACAATGAATATTTATTAGCATAGAAATACATGTCAATCAGGATGTTACATGGCAAAAGATTTTAATAGCCCACAAGTGGTCGAAAGTTATGATGCACATATACGTAAATTAATTCCCGGTTATGAACTTGTCCATCAACAGATTCAGGCGGTGTTAAATTGCTATGTCGCTGAAGATGCCCATGTACTGATTATTGGATGTGGGACGGGCTATGAATTGGGCTATCTCATGGCCTTGAATCCAACATGGTCATTTACCGTTACAGAATTATCTGAAAATATGCTGAATCAAACACGGCAAAGTGTTGAAGCTGCTGGACAGTTGCATCGCGTCAAATTTGTTTTGGGCAGTCACACTACTTTTGAGCAGGCGAGTTGTTTTGATGCGGCGCTGAGTATCTTGGTGACGCATTTCATTCTGTTGTCAGAGAAAACTAACTTTTTAGCAAAAGCTTTTGAATTGCTTAAACCGCAGGGCATTTTTGTAAGTTTTGACTTGATGCAAACTCATTCGAATTTTGAGCAGCGTGTCCTACCTGAATTTTGCCAAATGCAAGGTTTATCTGCTGTACAAGCGACAAAAATGATGCAGCGTTTAGAGGATGATTTTGAACTGATTAGCCAGCAGCACTATCAAAATTTACTAACGGAAATAGGCTTTGATCAAATCCATTGTTTCAGCCAAATCTTTAGCTATGCAGCTTACAGTGCTTTTAAAACGTCTATAGATTAAAAATATAAAAAGACCAAGTTTGGGTGTTAAGTTCATCGATCATTTTGACCGACATAGTTGCTACCTTGCATGAGTGACGCTTGCCTCAAAATTTCGATCATCAGTTTCATCCTTCTTGCACGGTATCGCGCGTCATTTTTTAAAAAGAAACTTTTCAGTCAGCGTTAAATCACTTATTGTGCATTTATAAAAAGAATCAATTGGATGAAAATAATGTCAAAAATGGAATTTGATTATATTGTGATTGGTGGCGGAAGTGCGGGTTGCGTACTGGCTGCACGACTCAGTGAAGATCCGAATATATCTGTGTGCTTGCTAGAAGCAGGTGGACAAGGTGATCAGTGGACGGTCAATATTCCAGCTGCATGCGTGGTGAGCTTGCCGACCAAGATCAATAATTGGGCTTTTGAAACTGTGCCACAAGCTGGCTTGAATGGTCGTAAAAGCTATCAACCACGTGGAAAATGCCTAGGCGGTTCATCTAGTATTAATGCCATGATTTATATTCGTGGTCATAAAAATGATTATGATCAATGGGCGGTACAGGGCAATACTGGTTGGTCATACGACGAGGTCTTGCCATATTTTATTCGCTCAGAAAATAACAACCGAATACACAATGAATTCCACGGAAATGACGGCCCTCTATCCGTCACAGATGTACAAAGTGACAATATTTTCCATCAACGCTATACCGAAGCGGCTCGTGCACAAGGCCATAAAGTCCTCGATGATTTTAATGGCGCAGAACAAGAAGGCTTAGGGGTTTATCAGGTAACGCATATCAATGGAGAGCGTTGTAGTGTGGCACGTGCGTATTTATTTCCACATTTAGATCGGCCAAATTTAACTGTATTGACCAAAGCCACAACACATAAAATCATTATAGAAGATAAAGTGGCCACAGGTGTTGAAGTCCAACATGCAGGGCAAATGAAACACCTAAAAGCCAGACGTGAAGTCTTGCTCAGTGCCGGTGCGATGCAATCACCGCAGATTTTAATGTTGTCTGGAGTAGGCGATCAGGCCGAACTCCAAGCTCATGGCATTGAAGTGAAACACCATTTACCGGGTGTAGGAAAGAACTTTCACGATCATCCCGATTTCATTTTTGGTTATAAAGTCAAAGAATACCAAGGCACATTTGGCGTATCTTTACCCGGTTCAATTGATATGTTTAAGCAGATTGGTCGCTATCGTAAGGAACGACGAGGCATGATTGCTTCAAATTTTGCAGAATGCGGTGGTTTTCTAAAGTCTTCACCCAATTTAGCAATGCCAAATTTGCAATTACACTTTGTCGTGGCGTTAGTAGATGACCATGCACGGAAATTTCATGCAAGTCATGGTTTGTCGTGTCATGTGTGTCTGCTCAATCCAAGAAGTCGCGGTACGATCAAATTGAGTGGTTCTAGTGTAAATGATCCATTATTGATTGATCCAAACTTTTTAAGGGATGAGCAGGATTTAGAAGATTTGGTACAAGGTTTTAAGTTGACGCAGCAGTTAATGATGTCGCCGTCTTTATCGAGTCATTATCAGCAAGATTTATTTACCTCACTGGTCAAAACAGATGATGACATACGTGCAATCTTACGTCAGCGTGTGGATACGGTTTATCACCCTGTCGGTAGTTGTAAGATGGGCGTAGATGAGATGTCTGTGGTTGACCCTGAATTGAAAGTCTACGGGATTCAAAACCTTCGTGTAGTCGATGCCTCCATCATGCCTTCTGTGGTGAATGGCAATACCAATGCCCCAACAGTGATGATTGCTGAAAAAGCCGTGGATATGATTCGTCAAAGTCAGCTCCAAGCGCAAGTAGCCTAGGTGTAAGCAGTTTTCCTGTGATTTGATACAACACAGATAAATCTTAGATCAAAAACAGCAATAAAAAACCACCGCTAACGGTGGTTTTTTGCTTCATTCAAAAATTAATATACTTTTTTGAAGATGAAGTCATTAATTTTATGGCCTGCTTCAATTCCGCGACGTTCAAACTTAGTTTGTGGACGCCAGTCTGGTCGAGGGTAGCTATTGCCTTTACCCGCAAGGTTTTCAAGACGTGGGCGTTCTTCAAGAACTTCGATCATCCATTCAGCATACGGTTCCCAGTCAGTCGCTGAGTGGAATGTGCCGCCGATTTCTAATTTTTCTTCAACCAATGGCATACGGTCATGAGATACAAAACGACGTTTGAAATGACGTTTCTTCTGCCATGGATCTGGGAAGTATAATTGCACAGTGTTAATACTGTTGTCTGGCATTTCACGTAGCACTTGGATGGCATCAGCATCCAATACTCGAAGGTTAGTTAAACCTGCAAGACCGGCTTCATAAACACATTGAGCGATACCCGGAACATGCACTTCAATGCCGACAAAGTTACGTTCTGGGTTTGCTTTTGCCATTAGCACCAAAGAACGACCCATACCAAAACCGATTTCGACAGTTAGTGGGCGTTCAGGGTGTTCAAAATGCTGACGCAAATCCCCAACAGGGTATTCCAAAATTAGATGACCATATTGTTCCAGCGCAGTACGTTGCGAAGTATTAAGTGGCGCAGAGCGGCGCATAAACGTCACGATTTCACGGTGTTCGTTTAGGTTATCCAGATCTACAGCGTGCTGGTCTAATTGATCGTTCGACATAACTTTGGCAAATGTAAAAAATTCGAATGCCGTATTTTAAGTCCTGAGATGCACAAGTCAAATTTTTACCGTGAATAAATCCGCTTTTTGCTCAATCTTACTGATTGGAGCCGTGCTGAGCATTTGCCATGTACAGTGAATTACTCAGCTCAAAAGTCATGAATTAACATTAATCTAGGCTGTTTTTTCATCAAGATCTTCACTGTCAGCACCATCAGGTTTAAATGGCAAAATGGCCTCAAGAACGGTACAACCCGGCTGTGACTGTATTTTAAATTCACCACCGATACGATGGATTCGTGTTTGCATACTATGTAGACCAACATGTAGACCTTGTTCAACATCACTAGGGTTGAAGCCGATACCGTTATCTTCAATACGTAATATCAGTTGAGTCTCTGTTTCGCACAAACTGACCTGAACTTTGCTTGCCTGACTATGCTTTAGAATATTGGTCAGGGTTTCTTCTGCGACACGAGTCAAATTGAGACATTGGGTCGCAGAGGGTGAGTGAATCCATTCGGTAGCAAATTTCCAGCTTGAGCTCATGTCTAATTCTTCAAAGAGCTGTACAAAGCGATGGCGAATCGGTGCTGCCCATTCGATCGGGGTGTCTGGAACTTTCGTCCCTATACTCGAACCTGAATCGATGACTTGTCTTAAATCATTTCGGAACAGTTTAAGCATCGACATGATTTGTGGTTTTTCAATTTTGTCATTTTGTTCTAACAGTAAAATTGAACGGACAATTGATCCGCCTAAACCATCATGTAAGTCATGAGATAAATGAATTCGTTCTTGAAGTCGTGCATTTTCAAGTGCGAGTTGATGTTGTTGACCAAGTGAAGTGGCGAGTTTCAGTTCAGCTCGTTGAACATTTTCAGTTAAGGTCTTATTAAAACGCTCAATTTGACGGGTGTGTCGAGCTAAACGCAAAGCCAGTACACCGCCCAAGACGAGGGTGGTCACTGGCCCGGTATAGGGCGAGAGCGCATGACCTTCCATGGTCATCATAAAGTGCGCATCATGTACCGCAATCGGTAAATAAATCAGATACAGCGTTGCAAGCAAATAGGTTTCAGCCATTTTGGCTTTATAGGCTAAATAGGGGTAGCTAATACATTTGGCCACAAAGACCAAAACAAAGAAGCTAAAACAAATTTGGATGACGGTCTTTAAATAAGCCTCTGGTGCAAAACCAATACAGAGCGCTGCGATAGTAGCAAGGCTTAATAATAGTTTTTGAATTTTCGGGAAGGGATGGTTTGCAAAATACCACGCACCAATACAGCCAAATACCGTATAAAAACAGAAAATAATATTTTGTAGGCGGTCGACCTGTACGGTGGTTAGAAATGCAATTGGCCCATTAAAAATAATACACAGGCTATAAAACACCCAAGCCATGCCTGTAATGGTTAACCATAAGTAAGCTCTTTCATTACGATTGGCGAGCCATGCTAAAAAAAAGAACACGGCCACGACGAAATTAATCATCGTATTCAGTTCGACTAATTGTCGTTGTTCGAGTAACCAAATTTTAAAGGTGTCATAGACTTGCGGGTATTCCCCAATTTGAACTGAACTGAGTCCTGATTTTTGGGTCACCGAACCATACACTTGCACCCAAATGGTATTTACACCTTGCTTTAAACTCGAGCTAGGTAAGTTCAACAGTCTAGGTTGATGTTGGCTTCGCGAAAAATGTTCTGCTGAAATGTAATCTTGCCAAAGTAGGGCTTCGTTGATATAAACCCGTCCACTTTGGGTGATGCCTTGTATAGCGATAGCAATGGGTTGATTTAACTGATGGAGGTCACAGTTCAACTTAAATTGGATTTTGTACCAAGCGATACCATGATAATCCGGCCAACGTTTATTCCAAGTGTCTGGAAGCTTTTGCAGATTTTGCCAACCTGTACGTGGGCGCTCTTGCTCGACAGCGATTTTAGCTGTGGCAATATGGGTGATTTCAACAGGACAATGACTGCTTGAGATCTGTGGGGTGGCATTGGCAAAACTGGGTATAGCGATACAACATAGCAGGCAAAATAGACTCGCTAAGACCAGCAGCCGATTTGCTTGAATGCAGTGTCGTGACCAAAACCAAACCATCAAAATTCCCCCAATTTTGTGTATCCACAATTTAAAAAAATATATAGAAAGTCACATCAAATCTTTGTTTTATTTTTAATAGTTATAATTTTATGAGATGAATTATACAGTTAAATCGAATGAATGGTGAATTTTTCTCTTTTTTATAGGCTTAGTATTATATGTAATGTCATTACACATCAGAGCTTCGATCTTTGAAACCCTTTGCTATATACATCCTGCATAGGGTTTCAATAGGTCACACTTTATTGAAAATTGATTTGATTCAAAGTGAATATTTCAAAAATCCATTAGTCACTGACACGGTCAAGTAAAGTGCTACTTGCTTCATTTAAGCCAAAAACCTCTACTTGAATCTGTCTTGATTCAAATTTTTGCACGACATTCTTCAAAATATTAACAGAAGTAATATCCCAAATATGTGCATGACTCAGATCAATTCGCACATGACTAACCCTCTCCTGAAAATCAAAAAATTGATAAAAACTCTCAGAGCTACTAAAGAAAATTTGTCCATAGACTGTGTAGCTACGAATATTGTCTTTAAGTTCTGATGTGACTTTTACCGAACTTTCCAGTTGATTGATAATAAACAACGCAGAGAGGAGCACACCAACCAATACGCCAAGCGCCAAATTATGTGTTGCAAGCACCACGATCACCACAGCTATCATCACGACATTAAAAGACATCGGATGCTTTGAAAATTGCTTGACTGAATTCCATTGGAACGTAGTGAATGACACCATGACCATAATCGCGACTAAGGCCGCCATTGGGACATAAGCCAACCAGTCTTTTAAGAACACCACCAAACACAACAAAAATATACCTGCAACCAAAGTGGAAAGGCGAGTTCGCGCGCCAGAACTAACATTAATAATCGACTGCCCAATCATGGCACATCCAGCCATGCCGCCCATAAAGCCACTGACAATATTGGCAATCCCTTGACCACGACATTCCTGATGACGATCTCCTTCAGTTCCCGTGACTTCATTGATCACTGTCGTGGTCATCATGGTTTCTAATAGACCAACTGTTGCTAGGGTGATGGAATAAGGGAAAATAATCGTGAAGGTTTCAAGATTGAAAGGAATGTCAGGAATCAAGAAAATAGGTAAAGTCTCTGGAAACTTACCCAAATCACTCACAGTACGCAGGTCAGCACCTAAAAATAATGCCAAACCACTGAGGACAATAATGCAAATCAGTGGTGATGGAATGGCTTTGCCAATTTTAGGTAGATATGGAAAAAGATAAATAATCGCAAGCCCTAAAAGCATAAAGACATAGCCCCAACTATCCATCTTTGACATTTCAGGTAGCTGTGCGACAAAAATCAAAATCGCGAGTGCATTTAAAAAACCATACACCACTGACTGCGAGACGAAGCGCATAAGTTTTGCGACTTTAAAATAGCCAGCAATGATCTGAATCACACCAGTCAAAACCGTGGCAGCCAAAAGGTATTGCAAACCATGATCTTTGACCAAAGTGATCATAAGTAAGGCCATCGCACCCGTAGCAGCTGAAATCATTGCTGTACGACCACCAAAAAAGGCAATGGTGACGGCGATACAAAACGAAGCGTACAAACCAACCTGAGGGTCAACCCCAGCAATGGCTGAAAAGGCGATCGATTCTGGAATTAGCGCCAGTCCAACTACTAAGCCAGCGAGCACATCGGTACGAATATTGGAAAACCATTGTTCTTTTTTAAGTTGTAACACGGTAACTTTTCATCAAATCTTAAACGCGGCTATGTTAAAACAACTGAGTATAAAAATGCATAACAGATTGACTTGAAATCTTCTTGATAATGGACAATAGTCAATGAGTATATGTGTTTCAGCATTTACGCTTTTTTGCAATTTACAGGTTTGATCACTTGAAAGTTTGACAGAAGAGATTTAAAACATTGAATAGTACATAACAAGGATCAGATATGAAGCTTTATTATTCTCCAGGTGCATGTTCATTAGCATCACATATAATTTTAAATGAAATTAATGTCGATTTTGATTTGGTCCGTGTTGACCTAAAAAACCATAAAACAGAAAAAGGGGTGGATTATTACGAGATCAACCCAAAAGGTTATGTACCTGCATTAGAAATTAACCCAGGTTTGATCCTGACCGAGAACGTGGCCATTTTACCGTTCCTTGCACAGCATGATCCAAAACAAGACTTAATTCCGCCATCAGGTTTAGGTCGTGCCAAAGTTTTAGAATGGCTTGGCTATTTGAACTCAGAATTACATGATGCTTATGCCGTATTCTTTGGTGCTCCACTAGATGCAGACGCTAAAGAAAAAGCCTATGCAGAAATTGATCGTTTATTGACATATATCGATAAAGCGATTGGTGAATCGGATAACGACTATTTAGTCGATGATAACTTTGGCCCTGCAGATGCCTATCTCTTTGTACTGACAAATTGGTCAAATGGCATCGGTCATGATTTAACGCCATATAAAAATATCATTGCATTGCGTAACAAAGTTGCAGAGCGTCAATCAGTTCAAATTGCGATGCGTGATGAAGGTTTAATTCCTTAAGTTAAGTTTTGAAATTGAATAAACAAACCGCCGAAATTGGCGGTTTGTTTATTGCTAGATTGGCATTGCTCAGGTTCAACTTAGTACTCGAACTGTGTATAGAAATCATCAAAGTTAATATTTTTAAGCGTCAGTTGCTGTGGTGATTTGAAGGTTGACCATTTGGTTTGAGTTTTGGCATCTTCAAACATATTGCCGCCTACAATTTCCTTACGTTTTAAGGTCGAAAAATTATAGCTTTTCGATGTTTCTTCACCTGAAGCTCGGTGAAAGCTACTGTAGTCAAAACCAATCAGGTCAAAGCGTTGATTTTGCCAACGGAAGGTATAACTATGTCGGGGCCATTCCCAGCCACCACAAGCCATAAAATAACTAAAATGAACGAGTAAATTGCCTTTACTGATTTGGATGTCTTCTGCTTCAGCAAGTGGGTCAAGTAAGCATGAATTGGGTTGCTGAGCGACAGGGATGCTATTGTTTTCAACGATACGTTGATATCCCTTTGCGGTTTTAAAAAACACGATGAGTTTTCGTGGATGGTTATGAACGACTTTGCCATCGTCATCATAGGTCGCTACATCGACTTTTTGCTTTTCCACGATCATCGCAACATCTTGCATTTGATCTTTGTTTAGGTCGCCAGTCGTAGTCATCAAAATGTTCCAACCTTGAGGCGCAAGTGATTTGGCTGTGCTAGGCACTTGGGCAGACAGCCAACTAGATGCGGCACAAAGACTCAAAGTACACAATATATGGGATTTTTTCATTGTTATCAGTTTTTAAAATCAAAAAAAGGACTCAATAGAGTCCTCTTTTATACCGTGATTGAGTTCTTATTTAAAGAAGTATCCGGTTTCAGGTGAACTGGCATTTGCCATGCGTTTACGAGGCATACGTCCTGCTAGGAAAGCTTCACGACCAGCTTCAACAGCTTTTTTCATCGCTGAAGCCATCAGAACAGGGTGTTGAGCTGCTGCAATTGCCGTATTCATTAATACGCCATCACAGCCCAATTCCATTGCTATCGCTGCATCACTTGCGGTACCTACACCAGCATCGACCAAGACAGGTACTTTGGCATTGTCTTTAATGATTGAAATAGTATGTGGGTTGAGAATACCTAAACCTGAGCCAATAAGACTACCTAAAGGCATAATGGCTACACAGCCCATGCTTTCCAGTTCTTGTGCCACAATTGGGTCATCTGAGGTATAAACCATGATTTCAAAGCCATCGTCAATCAATGTACGTGCAGATTTTAAAGTCTCAGTAATATTTGGATATAGGGTTTTCTCATCCCCTAAAACCTCAAGTTTAACCAAATTGTGACCATCTAAGAGTTCTCGTGCCAACATACAAGTACGGACCGCACTGTTCGCATCGAAACAACCTGCTGTATTTGGCAAGATTGTATATTTTTCAGGTGGAATTACAGAAAGCAAGTTCGGCTGGTCTGGATGCTGACCAATATTCACACGGCGAATGGCAACGGTCACAATTTCAGCACCACTGGCTTGAATGGCCTGGTCAGTTTCCGTTAAGTCCTTGTACTTGCCTGTACCAACTAAAAGTCGTGAATTAAATGTACGTGAACCAATGATTAGGGGTGTATCTTCCATGGGAGCTCCATTTTAGCCGCCACCTACGGCATGAATAATTTCAATATGATCTTGCTCAGTAATTGGGGTTTGTTCCAATTTACTTTTCGAGATGATCATTTCATTTTTTTCAACAGCGAAGCGTTTGCCTTCCAGTTGTAATTGTTGAACCAATTGCAAGAGGTTGACACATTCGGTTTGTGTAGCTTCGCCGTTTAAATAGATTTGCATTTGCGGATTCCGTTCTTGCTGCCTTACCTGTTGAGTAAGACCAATATCTGCTGTTGATTATTTTGCGTATTTCAACGCATTCCATGCCAATATGAGCCATCCAGCAATCATCAGCGCTCCACCAATCGGGGTAATGGCTCCGAGACCACGTGGTAAGCCTAGAGCCATCACATATAAAGAACCACAGAAGAAGAAAATACCAACTTGTATAAGGAGGAAACTGGCTTTTATTGGAAGTTGGGGAATGACTTTGGATAAGATCGCGAGGGCAAGTAAGCCCAGTGCATGATAAAAGAAATAGTCCGTTGCGGTTTGCCACCAAGCCAATTGGGCTTCAGTCGCGCGAGCTTTTAATCCGTGTGCACCAAAGGCACCAAGCATTACAGCAAAAGCTAAGTTAAGTGCGGAAATAGCAATCCACATGTGCATTCACCTTAACAAAATTTGCGCATAACCATAGCATATTTAGCACGCAGGGTTAAAGCAAAAATGCCCAAAGTTTTTGTGTTGTAGCTTGTCATTCAATACTATTTAGACATAAAAAAAAGAGCATCGAAATGCTCTTTTTAAGAATGACTGGAAAAGCCTTCAACTTAGTTTGAGGACATTGCGACTTTAATTTTTTCCATCGCATTTTTTTCCAACTGACGAATACGTTCAGCAGATACATTATATTCCGCCGCCAATTCATGCAGCGTCGACTTTTCGTCATCTAACCAGCGACGTTGTAAGATGTTACGTGAACGGTCATCCAACTGATCCATGGCTTCATGTAAAGCTGAAGTGCTTTGTTCTTCGTAATCTTCATCTTCCGCTAAACGCGCAGGGTCGTAACGGTTATCTTCGAGATAAAGGGCAGGAGCGACATGGGTCGAACCTTCATCGTCGTCATCACCTTGAGCTTCAAAGGCAGCATCATAAGCGGTTAAACGGCCTTCCATTTCCAAGACTTGTTCAGGTGTTACATTTAAGTCATTGGCAATCGACTGTGCTTCAGCCAAAGTTAATTTTTTAGATGACTTTTTTAAGCTACGTAGATTAAAGAATAATTTACGCTGCGCTTTAGTGGTCGCAATTTTGACAATACGCCAGTTACGAATCACATATTCATGAATTTCTGCTTTAATCCAATGCACAGCAAAAGATACGAGACGTACGCCCATGTTTGGGTCAAAACGTTTTACCGCTTTCATTAAGCCCAAGTTACCTTCTTGAATCAGGTCACCTTGTGGCAAGCCGTAGCCTGCATAGCTACGTGCGATATGCACAACAAAACGAAGATGCGACATTACTAGCATTTTAGCTGCGTCTAAATCTTGGTCATAATAATAACGCTCGGCCAGCTCTTTTTCTTGTTCGGCCGATAAAATTGGAATCTGATTAACAGTACTAATATAAGCACCAAGATTCACCCCAGGTGCCGATAATGACAGGGGCATCAATTGATTGCTGCTGTCACTCATGTTTTCTCCTTGAGAACTAAAAATGGGTAAGCCCAATAACTAAGATTCATCTTAATCCAATATTTCCGTAAATTATGGAAAATTGGGTATAGAAATGTAAACTTTTATTCAATTATGAAGCAATTTAGTTTAACTGAATCTTTTTAAGATTCAATTAAGTAATGAAACTCAGAATCTGAAATTTTGCGCATTTCACAGTTTAACTGATGTATTTGACAGTATCGTGATACATCTTGTTGGCTGTGCGGATCGGATGACTTTAACAATAAAGATTGGTCTGGACTTTTCTTTAAAGCTTTTTTGAGCATCAATAGTGGCATCGGGCAGGGTTTACCCATTGCATCTACAGTTAAAAGCGAATTTTGGCTGTCACTCACGAAGCAGATCCAACATGTTTACATTTCAATGGAAATATTAGCAAATACAGTGCCAAATCCCAACCTAAAATAGGTAAAAATCCTTTGTGATTTATAACTCAAACGATGTGAAAAAATAAGAATATTCAAAAGGAAAATAGATCAAAAAAATCTATTAATTGCGGTAAACCCGTGTTAAGCTCGTTGCGTTGTTAAGATTTTTGTTGGCTGTGAAGCCTCTTAACTCTTGATATATTTGGATGTAACCGGGATTTTGTTGATAGTTTTACAGAATGATTACAAGCTTAGAAATAAAAATATTTTTTTTAACCTTGTTTGGTCTGCTGTTTGCAACACCGGGTGGTCCTTCTTTTTTAAATACGATAAGGATTAACTTATGACAGCTCGTGAACAAGGCGTTGTTAAATGGTTCAACGACACTAAAGGCTTTGGCTTTATTCAACGTAACGGCGGCGACGACGTATTCGTTCATTTCCGCGCAATTATGGGCGAAGGTCACCGTTCACTTCGTGACGGCCAACGCGTAGAATTCAGCGTTGTTAAAGGTCAAAAAGGCTTCCAAGCTGAAGAAGTACAACCTTTAGACTAATCGTCTGAATGTACTCAAAAACGCTCCAATGTAAATTGGGGCGTTTTTTGTTTATAATGCTTCAGCAATTTTGTGATTATTCAATTAGGGCACATCTATATGTCATCAGGTTTTGAAACCTTAAATTTACATCCGAACCTTAAAAAAGCCATTGATGCTTTAGGTTTTAAGGATATGACGCCTATTCAGCAAAAGGTTTTAAAATTTACATTGGCTGGACATGACGCTATTGGTCGTGCTCAAACTGGTACTGGGAAGACTGCGGCTTTCTTGGTCAGTGTGATCAATGACTTGTTGAATAATCCAATTAAAGAACAGCGTTATCGTGGTGAACCGCGTGCATTGATTCTTGCACCAACGCGCGAACTTGCTTTGCAAATTGAAAGTGATGCAAAAGAATTAGTGAAATACACTGATCTCAATGTCATGACTTTGCTCGGTGGGGTAGATTTTGATAAGCAAAAAAATCTATTAAATCGTAATTTTGTCGACATTATGGTGGCGACACCGGGTCGCTTGATTGACTTTGTTGAACAAAAAGAAGTTTGGCTCGATCAAATTGAATTTTTAGTGATCGATGAAGCTGACCGTCTTTTAGATATGGGCTTTATTCCTTCAGTGAAACGTATTGTGCGTTTTTCACCACGTAAAGAACAACGCCAAACGCTAATGTTCTCTGCGACGTTTAGTTATGACGTTTTAAATTTGGCACAGCAATGGTTGTTTGAACCAGTAACTGTTGAAATTGAACCTGAGAAAAAAACTAATGCAGATGTAGAGCAACGTGTCTACATGGTGGCGAAGTCTGATAAATATAAATTGCTGGAAGACATCTTACGTGATGAACCAATTGAAAAAGTTATGATCTTTGC
Organism: Acinetobacter sp. YH01005; assembly: GCF_013420465.1. Classification (NCBI taxonomy): domain Bacteria; kingdom Pseudomonadati; phylum Pseudomonadota; class Gammaproteobacteria; order Moraxellales; family Moraxellaceae; genus Acinetobacter; species Acinetobacter sp. YH01005. The sequence goes on from NZ_VOYA01000005.1 coordinate 136,907, forward strand.
CAATCGTCGTGATCAAGTGCGTAAACTTTATGATCATCTCAAAAAAGACGGTTATAAAGTGGTGATGTTGTCAGGTGAAATCGCTCAAGATAAGCGTTTGAAAATGCTTGATCAGTTTAAAAATGGTCAACATAACATCATGATTGCAACAGACGTTGCAGGTCGTGGTATCCATGTCGATGGCGTTTCTCATGTCGTGAACTTTACACTTCCTGAACAGTCTGATGATTATGTACACCGTATCGGTCGTACAGGTCGTGCAGGAACACGTGGTGTCAGTATTAGTTTCTTGTCTGAAGATGATGCTTTTTCACTACCTGAAATTGAAAAAGCCATTGGTCAAAAATTACCTTTAACCCGTTTAGACGGTTATTGCTAATTTTTGCTTCAAAAAAAGCCTGCAGATTTGCAGGCTTTTTTATTTCATGTCGACTATTTCATAACGACAATTTCATTTTGAGTTAATGACAAAACGACATCACAGACTAACGTTTTAGTTGGCACGGCAACTAAAGGTCAGTACAGTTTGGTAATCATCATCTTTGCTGATGCTACCGCTATTTCCTGTAATGGTGCCAAGTACCCCAGCCGCCGCCTGAATCATTTGACCTGTCTTTTCATCGACCACGCCTTTTAAAACTCCGTTGTATTCTTGCTTTTCATCCACCACGACAGGGGTCGCATTTTTACCACAGGTACTATTTGCAGCTGCAATTGCATTATTTTTTGCCGCTAAACTGGTTTTACCTACGGCAGTCACTTCATATTGATTATTTGGTTTTTGAATCGCTAAAGATTTTGTTGGCGTAGATGTACATGCAGCTAAAAGCACAGTTGCGCTTAGCGTGCTAACAATGGCAACAGTTTTGTTGAATTTTTTCATGCGGTGCCCCGAGTTAGAAACAATTTGATTTATTTGAACATAAAATTTCTTATAGAACAGGGAACTGCTGTACAAGTTATGCGGTTTTTTTATAGTAAATCTGTGAATAAAGCTGACTTAGCAAATAAGCACCGAGTCTGATGTAAACATTCTAGAGTAAGTTATTGAGAATATGCTAATCTTGAGCAAACGTTTTAAAGTACAGTGTATAGATGTCAATTCTAAAATCAGCAGTTGATACAGTTCATCAAAATATTCATCAGCGTCAGTCGATTGGTCATTTAATTGAACCTGCGCCGAATGCTGAGCAATTGGAAAATGCGTTTCAAGCCGCTTTAACGGCGCCAGATCATCATCGTCTTAAGCCTACGCGTTTCGTGATTATTCCTGAAACTGAACGTGAAGCATTTGGTGAGTTGCTTTCACATGCTTTAGCCGATACTGGACAAACAGAAGAAGCGCAGTTGGAACGTGTGAAACACCATCCATTTCGTGCGCCACTATTGGTTTTGGCTTTAACTCAATTACAAGATCATCCCAAAGTTCCGCATTTCGAACAAATCTTAAGTTCAGGCGCAGCAGTACAAAACTTTTTGCTCTCTCTACAAGCACAAGGCTTTTCAACCATGTGGCGTAGTGGGGCGGTGGTTGAATCTAAATTGTTTAAACAAGCCTTGGGTTTAACGGAAAATGATTTGATTTCAGGCATTATTTATATCGGTACAGCAGTGAAAGCCATTCCACCGCGTGCTGAAATACAGTCTGCTGACTTTGTAAGCCATTGGCATAAAGCAAACCAATAAAAGTGAAAAATAGGTCGATTGAACAAGATCGATCAGTAAAGAAATTAGGATAAAAGAACAATGTCAGAACTTGATTTTGCAAGTCTTGTTAGCCCTGTGTCAGTTGATCAAAAAACTGCACTGCGTGTTACGGTGCTGGGTGGTGGGAGTTTTGGTACTGCGATGGCTAATACTGCAGTACGTAATGGCTGTGACACCATGATATGGATTCGTGATGAGGCGGTGGCTGCGGATATCAATGCAACACATATTAATAAACGTTACTTGCCAGATTTTCAATTAGAAGCAGGTTTGCTCGCTGTTTCAGATTTAGAACAAGCAGTATGTAATCGTGATATTATTTTGGTGGCCATTCCGAGCCATTCTTTCCGTAGTGTTTTACAGCAGATCAAGCCTTTTATCACGTCACAAGCAGTGGTGTCTTTAACCAAAGGTATTGAAGCCAATACCTTTAGCTTTATGAGCGATATTATTCGTGAAGAACTTCCTGAAGTCCCTTATGGTGTGCTTTCAGGGCCAAACTTGGCGAAGGAAATTGTTGCAGGACAACCTGCGGGGACTGTGATTGCAAGCCAATCTGAACTGGTTCGTTATGCAGTTCAACAAGCGCTACACAGTGCGTTGTTCCGTGTATTTGCAAGTGATGATGTGCATGGCGTGGAATTGGGCGGTGCTCTGAAAAATATCTATGCAGTCGCGATGGGTCTAGCTGCGGCTTATGGTGTCGGTGAAAATACCAAGAGTATGATTTTGACACGTGCTTTGGCAGAAATGAGCCGCTTTGCTGTGAAATTAGGCGCAAACCCATTAACATTCCTAGGTTTATCTGGTGTCGGTGATTTATTTGCAACTTGCAGTAGTCCGCTCAGCCGTAATTACCAAGTCGGCTTTGCACTCGGTAGTGGTAAAAGCTTAGAACAAGCCACCAAAGAACTGGGACAAACTGCGGAAGGGATTAATACTATTGTGCAAGTACGCGCACGCTCTGAAGAGCTCGATGTGTATATGCCAATTACCAGTGCCTTGTACGAAGTGATTTTTGAAGGTGCGCCGGCCCTGAACATTGCTTTGTCATTGATGAAAAATGGACATCGCAGTGACGTTGAATTTGTCTTGCCACATCAGCAAGTTTAAGTTTGCTGATTAATATACCCGAATCCCGCTTAAGCCAATGATTCCATAATTTGAATTGTTGGTTTATTTTGATGATTAAGTTGATATGCACATAACGATGCGTAAATCCCACTCAGAAATCCATGAATACTACGAGCTTTACTCGTCACTAAATTGTATTGTCCTTTCAATAAGCTGAATAACGTTTCTATCTTATTTCGTTGTCTTAAGTGATATTCATCTGATGCAGATAGTTGGATGGATTGCATGTTTTTTCGATGGTAAGTAATCAAATCAATACCTTGATCTTTTAACCTGCTTTTTAGTTCCTGGCTGATATAACCACGATCTCCATATAGCTTTGCTTCTAAGCCGTCAGCCAATTGCTCAACCATTTTTATGTCAGCTATATGCCCATTTGATAAAGCAGAACAAGCGATTTCACCAAATGGGTTCATCGCAATATGTAGCTTACAGCCATAAAACCAGCCCATTGAGCTTTTACCACGAGATGCTATTTGAGCTAATGATTTATGGCGTTGAATACGTTGATTTTTACAGACTGGCAAAGTCGTTGAATCAATCCACAAATATTGGGTATTTTGACCTTTCATCAGAGCCACATGTAAAGCATGTATTGCTAATTGGTGCATATTGATCAGATGAATCATCCGTTGGTAACATGGTAAGCTTTTAAACAAATGTCTTTTATCTTCTTTTAACCATGTGAAAAAGGCTTTGAAATTGCTGAAATAAGAACATTTATACCAAATGGCAATAAAGCAGATTTCTGAGATCGTCAGATGAGCACGTCTGATTCTTAAAGAATGGTTATTTTGTTTGAGAAAGTTCCAATAAGTTGCTTCAAATTTAAGAAAGAAATCATCAATTACGCAGAATAATTCGGTACTATTGAACATTAGGACTAGAGTTGTGAGTTTTGTGTGGTAACTCAACTGATGGCTCTAGTCTTCTTATTTTCAAGTTTATTTCTTATCCGCGATTCGGGTTAATATGCAATACACATAGCTTTGTCATACTGGCTGTATATAATGTGCGGAATAGAATAGGGAATTTTATGCAACTGACATTGGTTAGGCATGGCGAAGCTGCTCCGCCAGTAATGGGGAATGATGAAAAGCGTCCTTTAACAGCGCGCGGACAAACTCAAGCGGCAGAAACTGCAGCATATTTGAAAGATATAATTCAACCAGACGTTTTTGTGGTGAGTCCGCTACTGCGTGCGCAGCAAACACTTTCATCTTTGCAAAAACATTTTCCACATGTGCCTGTGGTTATTTGTAATGCCATCAAACCGGAAGATGATGCCAAAGTTGCAGTGGAATGGTTGTCACATTTACCGTATGAGTCTATTGTGGTGGTGTGCCATATGAACGTTGTGGCACATATGGCCAGTGTTTTGGTCTCAGAATATTTTAATCCCTATGCTTTGGCAGAAGCGCGTATTTATGAACAAGCGGTCATTGCTCCAGGATTGTCGACACAAATTAAAACGTTTATACCATCAACATAAAAACCAATTAAAACGGCAGAAAAATTAATGTTGTATTTATGGATGCCCGAAGCCAATGGGGTTTGGCAATGGTCAGAAGGGGATTTCTGGAAGCAGTCATCGACACTTGAACAGTTGATTCAGGAAATTCAGCCACATGCGGGAAAGGACGCGGTTGTTTTCTTTCCGAGTCGTGATGTACAAATCATTCAGCAAAATTTTCCAAAAAACCAATATAAAAAACTTGGCCCAGACGGCGTAAAATATTTACTTGAGGAATATGTCATTTTGCCTTTGGATGCAATGAAAGTATTGCATCATTTTCAAAGTCCAGATGAATTAACGGTCATGGGGATTGCGCATAGTACAGTTGAAACGATGCAGCATGCTTTGACGCTAATTCCTGTAAAAGTCATTTCGTTATTACCTGACTTTTTGGTCTTGCCAAGCCCAGAAGCTGGGCAACATGTTTTGGCAAATGTCAGCGGTCATTTATTGGTCCGAAATGGTGAATATGTCGGGCAATCCGTTGATGATTTGGCTTTGTACTTAGATTATCAAATTGGTCAGCCGAACTATAAGATTTCAAATCTAAGTTCAGATCAGACGCATAGTCTTGAAGCCGCTGTAACGCATGATCACATTGAATCTTTTCATTATGAATTACCCAATATAAAAAAACCGAAACAACACCCACTCAATGTTTTGCCGAAAGCCAAAGCCAATACGGGTGTGAGTGGCTATTGGAAAGCATGTGCAGCTGTTTTGGTTGCGGCTCTAATTACTCAGTTTAGTTATGATGCAGTTCGCTGGTATCAATACAAAAAAGTGGCCAATATCACTGCGGCACAAGCGATTGATCAGTTTAAATATTGGTTTGGTCAAAGCTATCCTGTCACTGAACAAACGCTGAAAAGCCAGTTCGAATCACAATTGCGTCAGAGTCAAACGGGCAATGCACAGGCTTTGTCTTTACTGAGCCGTGTTGGTCCTGTTCTAATGCAAAACCAAATTTCTGCAAATCGTGTGAGCTATGAAGCCTCGATGTTAAATATGGAGCTAAAAGCCAATTCGGCAGAAGTACTACAAACCCTAACCAATCAATTAAAACAACAAGGTTTTAAAGTTGAATTAGGGAATATTCAACCAGGTGCCAACGGCGCGATTGGATTGGTGAAAATACAATAATGACAAAAATGGAAAACCTACAGCAACGTATAGATGGGCAAATTGAGCGCATCACTGATTATTTAGACCAACTGTCAACACGTGAACGAGTCATGGTGATCTTTACCACGATTTTTGTTGTAGTGGCAGCGATTGGTTCGGCACTGTTTTATATGAACAAAGCTGCAAATTTTCAACAAAAGCGCGTGAATGAACTTAAGGATACTGTTGTTTGGATGCAAAGTAATGCCGTCACGATGAAACCAGCAGGTGATACACAACTGAGCGCGTTGGAAAAAGTTCAGCGGGTATCGCAACAACAGGGTTTATCCGTGGCATCTCAACAAGTCGGTGAGCAAATACAGATTGCAGTGATGCATGAAAATTATGCAATTCTGGCCAATTTTTTGACTCAATTGGTTCAAATGGGCTTAAGTATTGAAAAGATGGAGTTAAGTTCTGAAGCGGGACAGGTCAAATTAACAGCGAGTGTACAATAATCGGTAAAAATAAAGATCTGCTAAGCATGGTGTTTTATTTGTGCTGTGCCTATAATATGCCGACTTAAAAAGCAGTAGACTTTTATAGATATGTTGTATTCTCTAGCCCGCCCTTTGTTGTTTACTTTAGCACCAGAGCGTGCACATGAGCTGACATTATCGCTGTTGAAATCTTCTCACAAGATGGGAATGATGCGTCAAAACGTGGCGTCTAAACCAGTGACATGTATGGGAATCGAATTTCCGAATCCAGTTGGTTTAGCAGCCGGTCTTGATAAAAACGGTGCTTATATCGATGCGCTGGCGAGCCAGGGCTTCGGCTTTATTGAAATTGGTACAATTACACCACTTCCACAATCAGGTAACCCTGAACCGCGTTTATTTCGTTTACCGAAAGCAAAAGCCATTATTAACCGTATGGGCTTTAATAATGATGGCGTGGATCAGCTGATCGAAAATGTCAAAGCTGCAAAATTTAAGGGTGTACTTGGGATCAATATCGGTAAAAATGCAGTCACACCTGTTGAAAAAGCAGTTGACGATTATCTGATTTGTCTAGAAAAAGTTTATAACTACGCTTCTTATATTACGGTTAATATTTCATCTCCTAACACAAAAAATCTTCGCAGCTTACAAAGCGGTGATGCTTTGACTGAACTGTTAGAGACACTCAAGAAACGTCAACTCGAGTTGGCGGATGAAAATCAACATTATGTACCCTTAGTACTTAAAGTTGCACCAGATCTAGAACCTGAAGACATTAATTTTATTGCACAACAATTGTTAAAATTTAAAATTGATGGTCTGATTGTTACCAATACGACTTTGTCACGTGAAGGTGTTGAAGGCCTTCCATATGGTGATGAAGCTGGTGGTCTATCTGGCGCGCCAGTCTTTGAGAAAAGTACGGCATGTTTGGCGGCTTTTGCTAAAGTATTAAACGGTCAAATTCCATTGATCGGTGTGGGTGGTATTTTGTCGGGCGCGGATGCTGTTGCGAAACAAAAAGCAGGAGCAAGCCTTGTACAAGTGTATAGTGGTCTCATATATACAGGTCCGACACTTGTAAAAGACTGCGTAGACGCATTGTAAATATCATGAATACCATTGATATCTTTATACTGATTATTTTGCTCATTGGAGGGCTTAACGGTTTGCGTCAAGGATTTGTAAAAGCCTTTGCGAACTTCATTGGATGGATTCTTGCACTTGTCATTGCGGCAAAGTATGCAACCGTCCTTGCACCTTCGATGACATCTTTAAGTACAGATCCAGTGGTACAGAAGATTGCCGCGTTCGCATTTATTGTATTGTTGATTGTAGTCATGACTTGGGTCGCGACATGGTTATTGAACAGTATTTTGAAAACATTAAAGCTTGGTCCTCTAAATCGACTGGCAGGTGGTGTTTTCGGAAGCTTAAAAGGATTGTTGGTGGTGTTGATCACTATGCAGGGACTAGGTCCTTGGGTGGAAAGTTCACCACATTGGAAACAATCTAAAATGGTTCAGTCATTATTGCCATATGCGCCTTGGGCAACCGAATTGTCCAAAGATGCTGCAAATCAAGCACTTCATCATATTCAGTCTGAAGATGCTCAGAAATCTTCAGACCTACCATCTGAGTCGCAGAACAAGCACGGACGTTCTGGATCGGGTGAGTCAACAAATAATCCTTTTTATTAACCCTAGCTTGTCTGCGAGGTTGCTATGTGTGGAGTAGTTGGTATAGCTGGTAAATCACCTGTTAACCAAATGTTGTTTGATGCGTTAACGATGTTACAACATCGTGGACAGGATGCAGCCGGGATCGTAACTTGTCAGGATGGTCGTTTATTCCTGCGTAAAGATACGGGTATGGTGCGTGATGTGTTCCACACACGTCATATGCGTGCATTACAGGGTAATTATGGTATTGGCCATGTTCGTTACCCAACTGCTGGTTCTTCAAGCAGTGCTGAAGCTCAGCCATTCTATGTAAACTCACCTTATGGCATCACGCTTGCACATAACGGTAACTTAACCAATGCTGCTGAAATTCATGATGACTTGTTCACGACTGACTTACGTCACATGAACACCGATTCAGACTCAGAAGTATTGTTAAACGTATTTGCTCACGAATTGCAAAAACGCGCAAAACTTACACCAAGCGCTGAAGATGTATTCCACGTGGTTTCACGTGTGCATGAACGTTGCAAAGGTGGTTATGCGGTTGTTGCTATGATCACAGGTCAGGGCCTTGTGGGTTTCCGTGATCCAAATGGTATTCGTCCATTGATCTACGGTTCGCGTGAGACTGAAAATGGTATGGAATATATCATTGCGTCTGAATCTGTCGCAATTACAGCGCTCGGCTTTAAGGTTGAACGTGATATTGCACCGGGTGAAGCAATTTATATTACTGCTGATGGCGTGATGTCGACCAAGCAGTGCGCAGTAGCCCCTGAATATCGTCCTTGTATCTTTGAATACGTTTATTTTGCGCGTCCAGATGCGACTATTGATGGTATTTCAGTTTACAAAGCACGTTTGAAAATGGGCGAAAAACTTGCTCAGAAAATTCTGCGTGAATGGGGTGATGAGCACGATATCGATGTCGTGATCCCAATTCCTGATACTTCACGTACTTCTGCGCTCGAGCTTGCAAATACCTTAGGTGTGAAATTCCGTGAAGGCTTCATGAAGAACCGTTATATCGGTCGTACCTTCATTATGCCCGGTCAGCAACTTCGTAAGAAATCTGTGCGTCAAAAGCTTAACCCTGTAGAGCTAGAGTTCCAAGGCAAAAACGTACTATTGGTCGATGACTCGATTGTTCGTGGTACAACTTGTAACGAAATCATTCAAATGGCGCGTGATGCGGGTGCGAAAAAAGTATTCTTTGCGTCTGCTGCACCGATGGTGAAATATCCAAACGTGTACGGTATTGACATGCCAGCCAAATCTGAACTGATTGCGTCTGAACGAAGTGTAGAAGAAATTCGTGAAATTATTGGTGCTGATCGCCTAATTTTCCAAGATTTGGAAGATTTGAAATCTGCAGTACGCACCAAGAAAGTCCCTGAGTTACAGGACTTTGATTGCTCGGTATTTGATGGTAAATATGTGGCAGGCGGTATTGATGCTGAATATTTGGCAGCTTTAGAGCGTAAGCGTAATGACTCTGCAAAAAATGAAAAGCCAGCCTATATTGATGTTAACATTGATGCAGCTTCTGTGGATTTAACAGGTGTTCGCGAAGAATAATCTGCTGAAAACACACTGAAAAAGCGGGAATTTCCCGCTTTTTTCATTTATGATGAGCAAACAAAAGACAATGTAGCTTAAGGGTATTACATTGAGACGTGTGGGTTATGATTTTATAAAAAACAAAAATATGTTTTGGCCTGTCACCATGTGTATGGCGGCAGTGTTTTTGACCGTCGCAATTATTAATGTAATTGTCGGTTTAATTGTGGATTATTATGATTCCACTCAGTCTATCTATTGGCATGTTCTTAGCCCATTTTTAGTGGCTGCTGTACTGCTGATTATGTTGGTTTCAGTTCTCTATGATTTTTACACCTTTCGCTTAGGTGGTTATTCACTTGCTAAACAGTTGGGTGCGCGTCGTCTGAGTCTGATAGAAAGTATTCCTGAAGAAAGTGTTGCACTGCGTATGACGGAGCAGCTGGCAGATACCTTTCTAATCGATACTCCTGCACTTTATGTCTTACCCGATGAAGTGGGTGTAAATGCACTCACCGCAGGTTTTAGCCCTCGAGATACATCGATCATTTTAACCTGGGGTGCATTACAAACCTTAGATGAGATGGAAATGTATGGTTTGCTGAGCCATGAATTTAATAAAATCTTGTCAGGGGAAGCTGCGGAAAATACCCGTTTGAAAATCTTATATAGCGGTTTGACGACCTTTAGTCAGTGGGGTAGTAAAATTGCAAAACGTGGTTTCTATAAAAATGGACAAGCACGGGACAATAAGTTTGAAACCCTCTTTGTAGCGATTGGCGCGGTCATTTGGTTGATCGGAAGCTTGGGTGTTTTGATTTCCCGCTTTATTAAATATATCTCTTTGGGTTCTCGAACCTATCGCAATGATCAGAAAACCAAACGTCTGATTCAAAATGATGCCAATATTCAAACCTTATTAAGGATTTATGTGCATCATTCAGGTTCGCAAATTCATAGTGAATATGCGGAATCGATTTCTCATATGTGTTTTGCAAACTCACTCAGTCCGCAAAACTGGATGAATATTCACCCAAGTATTGAACAGCGTATTTTTGAATTAAATCCGGCGCTCATTCATGACCTGCAACTAGAAAATTTAAAAAAACTGCGAAACCAGCCGCTATTTTATTTATTCCGTTCACTAGAAGAAGCTAGTCCAGATGTTGCAACACCATGGAACTCGCCACAACCATTACCTTTACTGCGCTTGTCACCGATTAGTTTTGCGATACGAGATGCAATTAAACCGTTGAACCCTGAGATTCGTGAAAATTGGCAGCGGCCTGAATTGATCCAACGTGCCTTGCAAACAGCAACGGGTTCGCGTGAGGTGATGGTTGCTATTTTAATGATTCGTCAGTATCGAGAGTTTATTCCGACTGAAGCTGAAGTGAGTCGTGCGATTGTAGATGCATTATTGAATCTTGATGGTCGTGTGCATATCTCAATTTTTCATGAGGCATGTAAAAATATTGGTACCATGCCAGCAACAATTTCACGGCAGTTCTTAACCAAGCTGGCCAAAATTATTCAGGAAGATGGTGAAATTGGTTTGCTCGATGCATTACTACTTGAAACAGTCAAATATGAGTTAAATCTGTTGCCTGCACATACACCTACATCTTTAGAAGATGTAAAACCGAGTATTGTGCGTTTGATTGATGCCTTGTTGCATGTGCAACAAATTAACAGTGATAACCAACTCGAAGTGCGTGAAAAAATCCTCAATCGAATCTTAACGAAAGAAGAACTAGAGTTCTATCGCGATATTTCTGATGAGCCAATAGACTTGGCTGAAATCCTAAATGATATTTCAGGATTATTGCTGCGTGAGCGGTTAAGCATCCTTGGGGTTGCAGAAATATGTTTATGGAATGATCGAATTATCACGCAAGATGAGTTGGATGTTTTGCAGCTACTATATTGGCGTATTGGATTTGAATCAGTTGAGATAGTTGAACTAATGCAAAAGAAAAATAGTTTAATGATCGTATAATTGTTTATAGCGGTTTGATTTATGAATAAATTGTTTAATTTTAAGTCAAAAGTAGTCTGAGCAAGTCTACATAATCAATAGAGAAATAGAGTGGTCTAATTGATTTATAAAAGTTCAGCAAAACAGAGTGAATCCCGTTAGAATAACAAGCCTTGAATAGGTGAAAATGAAAGCATGATTGGGCATCAGCGAAGCATAATGGCGGCAATGGGAATTGATGTATGGATTCCTCAGGCGGCTCCGTGTCAGCAATTTAGCTCAAATATTTGGCGAGATCAGGCGGCTCCTGAAATAGTCTCTGAAATCCTACTCAAAAATGCGCCTCAGCCAACGCCTGTTCCATCACAGACTGAGCTTAAAAAGAACGTTGATGTTGTTATAAATCAACCTGTAGAAGCACCTAAAGATGAACCTAAGGGTGTTGAGCCTGTTGAAGTTCGTCCGATTGTTCAAATCCCTTCGTTTAACTTAGAAGCCATCTGTTTAATGCACTGTGTCATTGTCATTAATGCCACAGAATTAACTGCAGAGCAGCAAGTTTTGTGGAGCAATATTCAGCGCGCAGTCAGTGCAGATTTCTTTGCTTTACAGTGGCCGTTTGGTTGGGTGAATTTGCAAGATGGTCGTGGTGCAGCATCTTATGTGCAGGGCTTTATCGATGCGATGAGCTTGGATAAAAATGTTATTTGCTTAGGCGATATTCCGCATTTAGAGCATGCGAAGGTGTATCCACTGGCATCTTTACAGCAAATGATTGAACAGCCTTTATTGAAAAAACGCCTATGGCAATTTATGCAAAACAAGGCAGGACAAAATACTTAAATTACGTAAATGGAAAATTTATGCAAAAAAAAGTAGTGGTTTTTAGTCAAATAGAGCAAGAAATAATTCAACGTTTAGAACAGCAATTTAAAGTTTTCCAAATTAGCCCTAAATTGGGCGATGTGAATCAGCAAATTCTTGAGCATTCAAAAGATGCTGACGCCATGATCGGTGCGGGACGTTTGTTGAATGCCTCAAATTTAGCCCATGCATCACAATTAAAAGTCATCTCAAGTGTAAGTGTCGGTTATGACAACTATGATCTAGCATTTTTAAACCAAAAAAATATCTGGTTGAGCCACACTCCACATGTATTGACGGAAACTACAGCAGATTTAGCATTTACCTTGTTGATGAGTGCAGCACGTAAAGTGCCTGTATTGGATCAATGGACCAAACAAGGGCAGTGGAAGCGTACAGTGGGCCCTGAGCAATTTGGCATGGATGTCTTTGCTAAAACTATTGGTATTATTGGCTTAGGACATATTGGCGCAGCCATTGGGCGTCGTGCTCGCTACGGCTTTAATATGAATGTACTCTATCATAATCGCCGAGAAAAAATTGAATTGGCTGAATCTTTATCAGCGCAATATTGCGATTTGGATGATTTGTTGCAACGTGCTGACTTTGTGGTCGTTGCAGTGGATTTAAATGCAGAATCGAAAGCTTTAATTGGTGAACGTGAGTTGGCCTTGATGCAATCGCATGCGGTATTGGTCAATATTTCACGCGGTTCAGTGATTGATGAAGCCGCTTTAATCGATGCATTAAGTCGTGGTCAAATTTTTGCAGCAGGCTTAGATGTGTATGAGCAAGAGCCACTTCAAGAATCACCTTTATTTACATTAGCCAATGTCGTGACATTACCCCATGTGGGTTCAGCAACAGCGGCAACCCGTAAACGTATGGCAGAGTTGGCTTATCAAAATTTAGTGGATGTTTTGGTGCATGAACGCGCGCCACGCTATGTGGTTAATCCAAAATTTGAATAAACAATCACAACAGTTTTCTCCATAATTCACCAAAATTCAATGCTATATTCGATGAAGTACGAATATGAAATTTAGAGAATAGACTTTGAAAAAGATTTTACTGGCATGTGGTCTCGGGCTTTGTTCGACATTGGCGCAGACGCAGTCCGTAGATTTTAGTTCATCCCCACAATTTTCTGTGCCTGAAATTGGTAGTGGCGTCGGCTTGTTGGATCAACAAAAAGAACGTGCCATTGGTGAGAAGGTGTATCGTGAGGTGCATCGTCAACTTCCTGTGACTGAAAATCCGTGGATGGAAGATCGTCTTTTATCTGTCTTTACGCATATTTTGAGCCAAACCCAACTCAACCAACCGGTCGGATTGTTATTAATTAATGATCCACAAATTAATGCTTTTGCTGTACCGGGTGGTTTATTTGCATTAAATGCTGGATTAATTAATTCAGCTCGCAACATGGATGAAGTGGCAGGGGTGATGGCACATGAAATTGCACATGTCTCACAACGTCATTACAGTCGTTCACAAGAAGCCTTTAAAGGGCAAGGTTTATTGTCCCTAGCCGGTATCTTGGTCGGCGCCTTGGTGGCCTCACAGGCAGATGGTGATGTCGGTGCGGCTGTAATGATGGGTTCACAAGCCGCTTTGATGGATAAACAGCTAACCTATAGCCGAAACCAAGAACGTGAAGCAGACCGTATCGGGATGCAGTATATGTATCGTGCTGGATACAATCCGCAGAGCATGGCTGACTTCTTTGAAGTGATGCATCGCTCTACGAGTCGAGTGAGCTTTCTGCCTGATTTTTGGTTGACGCATCCTTTAACCACGGAGCGTATGAGCGAAGCGCGCTTACGTGCCAATCAGTTGCCTCAAGTTAAAACCAGTTTGGTTGATCAAGATTTTGAAATTCTGCGCTGGTATAGTCGAGTATTGTCAGGTCAGGCGACTGAATTGCAATTAAATGCGATGGTGGCGCAAAAGAATTATGCAGCTGAGTTGGCTTTGGTGAGCTTGCATATTAAGCAAGGTGACTTTAGTGCTGCTCAAAAGTTATTGAATGAAGCGGCAAAACAAAATGCATCGCATGCACTTTTTACTATTTTACAGACCGATGTGCTGTTGGGTCAAAACAAAACAGCCGATGCTGTGAACGCTGTGAAAAGTTCGGCAATCATCATGCCTGAAAATCGTGCATTAAATTATAAATATGCAGAGGCTTTGATTCGAAACAAAGAATATGCGCAAGCACAACTGATTCTACAGCGATTTTTACAAGCAAATCCACGTGACTTGAGTGGTTGGCGACTGATGTTGCAAATGGCTGATGCAGACAAAGACGCAAGCTTCCGTTCAGTCAATGTACTACGATATCGAGCTGAAGTAGAGTATTGGGGTGGGGATGAAGAACGCGCGATTAAATCTTTGCTACAGGCGCAGCGCATCGCCAAAGACTCGAAAAGTCTTGCTGCGAAAATCAAGCAGCGTGTGGACGAAATGCAAAATGAACGGAAATTAAAAATATAAAGATTTCAAATGTGATGCACTTATCTATGTCGATTATAAAGTGCAAATTGTAGTTTTAATGGTTTAGATTAATCAGTGTAAACTAGCTGGATGTAAAATGTTTATGATTAAGAACTTACAAATGAAAAATATAATTTTAGCGGCCTGTCTGTTGGGCTTAGCAACGAATATTGCAGCAGCGAGCGCAGAGCAATATGTGATCGCTGTGAATGATATTAACGAAAAATATAAAACCGATGTACGCCAATTTTTTAGTCAGTTAGACCCGCAGCAACAGGGATTTAAAGCAGACCAGCAAGTGAAATACTGCGGTATTGTTCAGACTTATGTGAATGATCTTTATCGTGCGGCAGATGAAAATCGCGCATTTTTAGATCGTGAGTACCGTAATATGAATAAGCAGGATGTGATTCAGCAGGTGATCGCATCAAAAGAGATGCAATTATTAAAAAAATATAATGTGCAATGTGCCCTAAATTAAAAATAAATTTATAAGCATTTTAAATCATTACGAGAAACTGAATAAAAATGAAACTCGATGATTTTGATATGAGTCATGGCAGAATCACGCTTCAGTTGATTCAGCGCCACGATGCAAAAGCACTTTATGAGGCTATTTGTCAAAGTATAGAAACCTTACGAATGTTTCCTGCAAGTTTGGTTTGGTCCTTACAAGAACCTAATTTAGATGCTTCATTGGCATTTTGTGATTCGAGGGTGTTGGCTGCGTTAAATCAGGAAAATTTTGTTTACGTGATTCGTGAGCAACAGTCGCATAACTTTTTAGGTGTCATGGATATTCATCAAATCAATTGGATGGAAAACCAAGCTGCTGTTGGGTTTTGGGGAAATGTTGAATTTAAAGGGCAGGGTTTGATGACTGAAGCCTTGCAGTTATTTGTGGATCAATTATTAAATGGTCTAGGATTTCAGCAATTAAACGCTTTTGTAGATGTGGAAAACAAGCGAGCGCGACGTCTATGTGAACGAGCAAATTTTAAATTGATTGAAATCGATGAAGCGGCAATTTAAAATCCAGTAGATGGAAGTTGGCGAGATATTTGTAAGTATGAAATCGTTAGATGATAAAGAAAAAATAAATGATGTGTGGATTTGAATTTTTTTTGAATTTGGATAATTTGGCTATTTAAGTCATCAGCGTACTTAAATAGACCAAATCAAACAATATAGATGAAAGATTAAGAGAGTTTCGCTTTAATTTTAGCTGAAACTTGTGCAGGATCGGCACGTCCGGCTATGAGCGGACGTAGAGAGTTCATCACCTTACCCATATCTTTCATGCTAGTAGCTTCTTGCGCAGTAATTGTTTGCGCAATGATGGAATCAAGTTCTTCCTCAGTCATAGCTTCTGGTAGAAATTGAGATAACACCTCAATCTCGGCTTGTTCCTTACTAGCTAAATCATCTCGATTTGCACCTAAAAAGGCTTTAACCGATTCTTTGCGTTGTTTGATTTGCTTTTCAATGACCGCAAGAACTTGCTTATCGTCAAGCTCTATGCGCTCATCGACTTCGATTTGCTTGATTGCTGCCTGTAGACTACGTATTACCGTTAACTTGTCCATTTCTTTAGCACGCATAGCGGCTTTTAAAACTTCAGTTATTTGGTTTTTTAAAGTAGTCATTTATCTTGTCCAGGTTAGTCAATCAATCACAAATTAATCTTAGTAAAGGCGAGTAGTACGTACTGATTCGCGAGCCAATTTCTTTTGGTAGCGTTTAACAGCAGCAGCTTTTTTACGTTTACGTTCTTGAGTTGGTTTTTCGTAGAATTCACGTTTACGAACGTCAGCAAGAACACCCGCTTTTTCGCATGAACGTTTGAAACGACGGATAGCTACGTCTACTGGTTCGCCTTCTTTCAATTTAACTTGTGGCATGAAGAATCCTCATTAAGTTATGGATAAGATCTCGGGTCGAATTACCCTTGATCACAAGTGAAGGTCGGTATTTTACTCATTTACATCTCATATCACAAGTCTATAATAGGTTTCGCAATATTATGAAATGGGCAAAAGGCAGTTTAATGATCGTTTTAGGCTTGGAAACTTCGTGTGATGAAACAGGACTCGCACTCTACGATAGTGAGCAAGGATTACGCGGACAAGTATTGTATAGCCAAATCAAACTGCATGCAGAATATGGTGGTGTGGTACCTGAATTAGCTTCACGTGACCATGTGCGTAAGTTAATTCCGTTATTAAAACAATTGCTTGAAGAAAGTAAAGTTGATAAATCAGAAATTGATGCAATTGCATATACTCGCGGGCCGGGCTTGATGGGTGCATTAATGACAGGCGCATTGTTTGGTCGTACGTTGGCATTTGCACTGAATAAACCTGCAATTGGTGTACATCATATGGAAGGTCATATGTTGGCGCCGCTGTTGTCTAAAACTCCACCAGAATTTCCATTTGTGGCACTTTTAGTCTCTGGCGGACATACTCAATTGATGGCTGCTTATGGAATTGGTCAATATGAATTATTGGGTGAGTCGATTGATGATGCAGCAGGTGAGGCATTCGATAAAGTCGCTAAAATGATGGGTCTACCATACCCAGGTGGTCCAAATATTTCGAAATTGGCGATCAATGGCGACATCAATGCCTTTGAATTTCCACGTCCAATGCTACACCAAGGTTTAGATTTTTCATTTAGTGGTTTAAAAACTGCCGTTTCAGTTCAATTGAAAAAAGTTGAAGGCGAAGGTCGTGAGGCGGATATCGCTGCATCATTCCAAGAAGCGTTGGTTGATACATTGGTGAAAAAATCAGTGAAAGCCTTAAAACAAACTGGTTTAAAACGTTTAGTTATTGCCGGTGGTGTAAGTGCAAACAAGCGTTTACGTGAGCGCTTAGAAGCTGACTTGGCAAAAATCCGTGCAAATGTGTTTTATGCAGAACCTGCACTGTGTACAGATAATGGTGCAATGATTGCATTTGCTGGTTATCAGCGTCTTAAAGCGGGTCAGCATGATGGTTTGTCTGTTACAACTACACCGCGTTGGCCGATGACTGAGTTGACTAATCCAAACGAAGCGTAAAAATCGTTTAAAAAGGAGGCTAAATTAGCCTCTTTTTTATTGTGTGTTTCAAAAAAGAGATTGTGGTTTTAGATCATTATTGTGGATATGATGGCTCAATAAATAATTAGAGCCATGTGAAATAATGACAAAAAATAATGAAGCTTTGGATCAATCAAAACCAAATCAAAGTCATATTGACCTAAAGAAATTTTACAAAGGTGTTTCTTTACCCTATGAAATTTTGGATATCCATAATATTCCAGATGGGGCAAAACAAGACCATTTTATCGAAATTCGTTGTGGAGGTTTTGGCTCGGAAATTTCACCACATCCCACTCAAAAATATCAATTTTATGCTCTTACGAATCGAGGTCCGAATACGACCTATGATGTGAATGGAGATAAAGGCAAGATATTCTTAGATCCAAGCTATACGCCAAAAATCGGGCTTTTTGAATTGCAGTTCGATGGATCGATTAAAAAATTGAAAGAAATCTTACTAAAAGATCCAACTGGGAGACCTATAACAGGTTTGCCAAATCGGCATTTTGGTGCAACAAAAGAAGTGGCTTATGATTAAAATGGTGTGGTTTTAGCAATTGGCACAGATGAATATGGTTTAGATTCTGAGGGCTTAGTTGCATTAAAAGATGGCACTTTTTGGGTGAGTGATGAATATGGGCCTCATCTTGTTCATTTTAATAGTGAAGGCTTGGAAATAGACCGTATTAATGCATACAAACAAGATGAGCGTTGCAAGTCGGGTTATTTTCTTCCAAATGAATTTGCCAACCGTAAGCAAAATCGGGGGATGGAAGGTCTGACGATTACACCTGATCAAAAAAAATTGGTCGGCATCATGCAATCGACGATGAGTAATCCAGATTCATCAGTCACAACATCGGACTTGGTTCGTATTGTGGTGGTCAATTTAGACGATGGGTCAATTGAACAATATCTATATCGGCAAGAACTTAAGTCAAACTCAAATACAGCCATTGTCGCGCTGAGTGAAACATGTTTTTTAGTGGCTGAACGTGATGATGATTTTTATAAAGATAATCCAAACGCTTTTAAACGAATCTATAAAATATATCTCGATGCGGCGACAAACCTAGAAAAAGTTCAACTAAGTGATCATTTTCAGCAAAATGAATCTTTAGGATTGCTCATTGATGGGCAAACACCTGAACAATATGTGCTTAATGAGGGGTGGGAGGCGCTAAAAAAATTAAATATTTTGCCTGTGGCAAAGAGCTTAGTTGTCGATTTAGTCGAAACTTTACATTATCCACACGATAAAGTTGAAGGCTTGTGGGTGATTGATGAACAGCATTTGGCAATTATAAATGATGATTATGGTTTTACAGAAACGGATGGGATCTTGGAGCAAAAATACCTTGATGCGGAGAAAAATGTGATTGATTGCAATACCTTATATGTGATTGGTCAACTCAATTTAGCGCCATAAGTGGTGTGTTCTTAATGATTTTCAAGAAATTGGTTCAATCAAGAGTTTATTAGCATTTAAAAGCAGCCAACGAGGATGTGGCTGCTTTTAGCTGAAATTGTCTGACTGGCTTTGCAGAACTTATATTTTCAGATCATAAAAATATTGTAGACGTTATTTTTCCAAAGCCTTTAGATTTTCAGACCCAATCCAATGCTTTGAA
Source organism: Acinetobacter sp. YH01005 (assembly GCF_013420465.1). Classification (NCBI taxonomy): domain Bacteria; kingdom Pseudomonadati; phylum Pseudomonadota; class Gammaproteobacteria; order Moraxellales; family Moraxellaceae; genus Acinetobacter; species Acinetobacter sp. YH01005. Next base: position 156,173 of record NZ_VOYA01000005.1, read on the forward strand.
AACTGATAAGCAGCACGGCCTGAACGCTGCCCACGAGACTGACACCATCTTAAGGCTTCAGCACGAACTTCGCTGGTCATGGCTAAATCAGCCTTGGCAAGATAGTGTTCCACAATTTCGAGATATAAATTTTGATCCATTGGGTAAAACGACAGCCACATCCCAAAGCGGTCAGAAAGAGATATTTTTTCTTCGATAGCTTCTTGTGGATGGAGCTCAGTATATTGAGGCACATCTACCTTGGTTACAGGTGTGTTTTCATGCATGAATTCTGGCAATAAATGACGACGGTTACTGGTAGCATAAATAATAAAATTACTTGAACCTGATTGTAATGAACCATCCAAAACACTTTTTAAACTGCGATAGTTTTCATCTTCAGCATTGAATGCCAAATCATCACAATATACGATAAATTTTTCAGGGCGATTTTTAATTAAATTTTGGATTTCTGGTAAATCAGATAGATCATCACGCTCAATTTCAATTAAACGTAAACCTTGGTCTGCATAATGGGTGAGCAGAGCACGGACGATGGATGATTTACCTGTACCACGAGAGCCAGTGAGTAAAACATCATTGGCAGGTAAGCCTTTTAAAAACTGTAAAGTGTTTTGAATCACTTTTTCTTTTTGACGTTCAATTCCTTTTAAATCTTCTAAATACATGACTTTGGGCTGTTGAATGGCTTTAAGCTGTTTATCTTGCCATTTAAACGCGATACTCGAAAAATCGGGTGCTTGCTTCAGCTCAGGCAAACTGTGCTGTAGTTTTAAGAGTACAGTAGATAGCGATTGAAGGATATTGTCAGGTAAATCAATTGTAGCCATGATAAGTCAGCGTGTCGTGTCTTGTTGTTGGTTGGTATATGACAGCAGTGTACATCAATAATGCAGTTATAATCGCTGAAATATGTCAAAGTTTAATGATTGTTCAGGCAGATATGCGCTATTCGAACAACCAAAAAGTTGTTATAAATCTAGCTGAGGGAACAGTTTAAAGTGTGCTGAGGGATAGTCATGTTGTTTACAGGGTTTTCAAAAAGTATTAATCCACATCAGGCATATCGGATAAAAAAATTAAAGCGTCAGCTCGACTGTGCTGAATGTTATGAAGAATGGAAAGATATCGCACTTAAAATAGATGAAGAATCGGGTGCGCAAGAATGGAAACTCGATAATAGTTCACCGTATTTTGATGCAGAAATTATTACTCATCGTTTAGGGTTACTGAGACGATATCGTGCTCAGAAACGTACCCGAGATTTGATGTATATTTTAAGTGAAGGTTTAACTTATGATGTGGGCAATATTGCCCATCCCTTGCTGTTTACAGTAGCCTACGTCGGCACCAAAAAAATTATTGAAGACTATGTTGATGAGGTGAGTCAAAGTTTGGCTTTTATCGCATCTGAAGAATGCGTTTGTCTTGATGCTGCACAAAAAATTGAATTCTTTGAACAAAGCCAAAAAGCCTATGGACAACCTGTATTGATGTTTTCCGGCGGTTCAACTTTAGGCTTGTTTCATACCGGTGTGTGTAAAGCGCTGATGGAACAAGACCTCATGCCAAAAGTTTTGTCAGGTTCCAGTGCTGGCGCCATTATGACAGGGATGTTGGGTGTATCTAAACCGTCAGAATTTACCAATTTATTAAACGGACAAAACTTCTTTAGTGAGGCATTTCACTTTCGGAAATTGACTGAGTTAGTGCAGGGTAATGGCGGCTTGGCGGATGTAAAATATCTGAAAAAGTTTTTGGTTGAAAACTTAGGTGACTTAACTTTTTCCGAAGCCTATAAGCAATCTGGTCTGCATATCAATGTGGCAGTTGCGCCTTATGATGCATCACAAGATGCAAGAATTATGAATGCCTATACATCACCCGATTTGTTGGTATGGAGTGCAGTGCTGGCATCATGTGCAGTGCCCATTCTATTTCCACCGGTACGACTGACAAGTAAGCGTTATGACGGGCAATTTACGCCATATATGTCGGCAACACGTTGGGTAGATGGTAGTGTGCGCAGTGATTTCCCACAGGAGAAAATGGCACGTCTATATAATATTAATTATAGTATCGCCAGTCAGGTCAATCCGCATATTGTGCCGTTTATGCAGGATGATGCTGCACGCTTTCGTAAAAGCATGTTGAGTTGGCCTGAGCGGATCGTTCGTCGTCAAGGTAAGGTGATTAGTAAAGGGGTTATGGATTTTGCCCGTGAGCGCGCAGGAAGTATTCCACCTGTTAGACGTTTGCTTGATCATGGTTATGGCGTGATGGATCAGCGTTACTATGGTGATGTCAATATTGTGGGGAAATATGGCTTAAGACACTATAGTTATATGTTGCAAAATCCTCGACCTTATCTGTTTAAGGTATTGCAACGTGAAGGTGAAAGAGCCACATGGCCGAAGATTTCATTAATCGAAACGCAAGCCCGTATCGGTAAGACCATTCAGCATTGTTTGGAATTATTAAATTATCAAAATGAACCCAGCCAACGACATGCAGAGTTTATTGCGGTTTAAATCCACAGATTTAACGCAAATCATTTATGAGCCAAAAACCAAATCTAAAAGTTTGGTTTTTGGGCGTCGTCTATATCAATTTCAATTCAATCAACAACGTTATTGGCTCAAGGCGCAAGTCAGTGACAGCAGTCCTGAACATGTAGCTAGTTTTGGTCGTGAAATTGAGCTGTACCAACTATTTAGTCAAGCGTCTACACAAAACAGCATCACGCTACCTTTTCAAGTGATAAAACAGTCGCATCTCAGTATTCAGCAAGAGTCTATTGATCGCCTATTAATACTCCCGAATGCCGAGCCTTGGTTCGTACAGCCTGCATCGAATTTGAGCCTTGCGCAGGTGAGGCAAGTGCTATGGCAAGCACTCGATGTGGTTGAACGATTAAGCTTGCACGGTTGGATACATGCAGATTTAAAACAAGAGCATTTTGTGAATTGGCAGGGGCAGTGCAGGCTCATCGATTTTGAGCAAGCGCTCCCGTTGGCTGTTGACCAACAAAATGCCTTAACTGCGACACCACGTTATATGGCTCCAGAACTTTTCCATGGACAAGCAAAATCTTTGCACAGTGATATCTACGCTTTGGGGATTATTTTCTTGGAATGGCTGACATCACAGCGTTTGGAGGCAAAAAACTATCAAGATTGGGCCTATTTACATTGCCAACGCTTAAAGCTTGATCTGCCAATGCAATATCAAGGGTTTAGTCAGCTATTGCAACACATGTTGATGAAGCAAAAAAATGACAGATTGGTGGATTTTTATCGCTTAAAAAGCGACTTAGTTGCTGAATTTGCTTAAGAAAAATACAAAAAAAGCACTATTGTTTTTTATTTAAACAAACAAGATGCTTTTTTATAAAAAAGGCTTGTCATGTAGGGGTGATCTCTATAATATACACAGCCATCGGGGACGTGGCGAAATTGGTAGACGCACTGGATTTAGGTTCCAGCGCCGCGAGGTGTGAGAGTTCGAGTCTCTCCGTCCCCACCACTGAATTACTAAACATGAGTTTGGTAATGAAGGTCACAGAGGATTGGTGTAATGGTAGCATGACGGTCTCCAAAACCGTTCGTCAAGGTTCGAATCCTTGATCCTCTGCCAAGTTTTAAAAAGTCTGACATTGTCAGCAACCCTGTTGGGGACGTGGCGAAATTGGTAGACGCACTGGATTTAGGTTCCAGCGCCGCGAGGTGTGAGAGTTCGAGTCTCTCCGTCCCCACCACTTAATTTATTAAGTTGCCAAATAAACAGGTTTTTAAAACAAATTAAAGTCTGACATTGTCAGCACCCGAGTTGGGGACGTGGCGAAATTGGTAGACGCACTGGATTTAGGTTCCAGCGCCGCGAGGTGTGAGAGTTCGAGTCTCTCCGTCCCCACCATTAGATTAAGCAAGGTTTTATACCTTGCTTTTTTTGTTTTTGAAATGCGAAAAAATCAGTGTCTTAAACATGGTCTTTTCTGAAGACATAATCTAAAGAAATAAATCTAATGAAAGGAAAGATGATGAACCAAGAGATACAGCAAGATGTCTTATCTTGTTTTTTTATTGTCTGAAATTTCTCTCGTTAAAATGAATCAGTAAAACAAAGGTGAAAAAAAGCCCGAATATACGGGCAAATTTTGAAATGTGGATTCGAATCAATCGAATTAAATCATTTATTTCAAATCGTTCGAATAAATTATAGAGAAGATTACGCCTTTAAATGATCTTCAAACTCTTCACCGAGCTGCATGGCCAAAGCATTACCAGACAAATCTACAGTCACTAGACCATATTCTTTTTTAAAACTGAATGTAAATCCACGATTATCTGCCAATGTGCGAACAGAATATCCTAACTTTTCTAACCAAAGACGGAAGGCAACTAAATTTTTTGCTTTAACCACTTTTTTCACGAGCGAACTCCTTATCAATCATTAAAATATTAAATAGGGGTGTCAAAATATTTTTTAAAGGGGAAATGGAAAACTTTTATTTAAAATATGAAATTTTGATGGATAAATAAACAGATTATCGGCTTGTAAACTGTATAAACTCATTTAACTTGCTGTTTTATAAAAAGCTAAACTTAATGTAAGTAAATATAACGTATTTTAAAAATTTGGTTTTTAACTGCTGGCTTAAAATCTGTCCTATGTGCATAGAGAAGCTGTGCGCAAAATAATCGATTGCTTAACTTAAATCACAGTGGATAAGGTGTGCGGTATTGATTGCAAAAATGCGGCTTATTCAAAGCCTAATTCGCTGGATAGGTGAGCTTGCAAAGCTATTTCTCATCAAGATTTGTCGAAATGCTTTTATACTATGTCCCATCGATATAAATAGATTGAATGCATGCAAAACATTGAGCACGATGTCAAAGCAAAAATTGAACAGATGCAACAAGCGGGGCAGACGCCTATTGCGGTGATGCTTGGACATGAAGATTGGTTGGTCTTTTCGGAGCAATCCAAAGTGGCATATACGCCTTTTGGCAGTGCGCGACGTTATCAGCCTGCATTAGGTGGCTTATTGATGGTGCGTATCGATGAAATGCAAGCGGTTCGAGTTGTGACTCAAGCTGAATTGGACGAATTTGCTGCAAGCAATCAAATTTTATAAATATAAAATGATAAATCGACCCGAAACATTCATCACAAATAAAACAGTTTATTTGTGATGAAATCTAAAATGCTTATAACTCGCAATCCAATTAAAAATTGTCTTTGAGTTCTCTTAAGCGCTGAAACGCTTCAACACTTTCTGCGCGTAAAAATGGATTGGTTTCTAGTTCTAATTCAATGCTGCTTGGCAAAGTACATTGTCCAAGCATGCGTAGGGATTCAACCTCATCAAAACGCTGTTGTATGGCAAGGTTGTCGGGTTCAACATGCCGCGCAAACTGCGCATTCGACAGGGTGTATTCGTGAGTACAATACACTTGAGTTTCTGCAGGGAATGCGGCAATACGGTTCAATGAATCGTACATTTGTTGAAAAGTACCTTCAAATACACGTCCACAGCCCATAGCAAATAATACGTCGCCACAGAAAAGTGTATGAATGTCATCGATAAAATATACGATATGACCGAGGGTGTGGCCGGGCGTTGCTGTTATTTCAACTTCAAGACCATGAAATTCAAAACGGTCATTATGATCGAGAGGATAATTCACCCATGGAATACGGCTCAATTCTGCACGGGGACCGTAAACAGCAATGTTTTTATCCTGAATAAGTTCTGGTACGCCACCGACGTGATCTTTATGCCAATGCGTTAGCCAAATTTGCGTAAGATTGAGTTGATGTTCCTGACAATAGCGCTCGACCAAGGCAGCTTCAGTAGGATCTACTGCAATGACATCATGGCTTTCGGTGTGTTCAAGCAGCCAAATATAATTTTGCAGTGAATTTTTGACATCCAATGTATGTATTTTAAACGTCATATCCATTCATTCAATATTTAAAATTAAGTTAAAGTTAGCATGAAAATGCTCAAAACGGATGATTATTGATTTTCAACCTTAGGTAAACGACAGAGTTCATAGCACTATTTTAGTCTGGTGTCTCGTCTACAGATACGGGATTACCAATGGTATAAAAGTGCCCGCCAGCAACATGGTGTAGGCTTTTCCATTCATCTGCTACTTCATGATAATACCAATGTCCGTTACGGAAGACGCGGTCGTCTGCATAGGCAGCAATGACTTCGCCAATAAACAGATCGTGCGCTTGTTGATTGTGCGGCTCAGGAATAAGTTTGCACAGTAGCCAAGCAGCACAACCTTCAACCACAGGAATATTTGAGTTATTAAATTGAAATAATTCCACGCCACATTGGCGTTATTTTTCTGGCGCATCACGTTGGCTCATCATGCCAAGTGCATAGACCAGTTTGAGTTGTTTCAGTGTCGGTACTTGTAAGGCGAAATAACCTGAATTTTCAATAATCTCACGTGTTTTAGTTGATTTATCCAGTACTACCGTCACTTTTGCAGGATTGAACTCTAAGGCGCATGCCCATGCTGCAGTCATGACACCAGTATGGGTTTGATCCTGAGCAGAGACGAGCACAGTCGGCCCATGATTTAAAAGTCGGTATGATTTTTCTAAAGGAACAGGGTGAATATGCGTTTTCAAAATTGTACCTATATTTAAGTGCATCTAAAACTTAGATGTTTTATTAAAAAGTGTTGTTACATAGCATATAACGCATGAAATATTTTCAAAAGCCTTTAATATAAATCACTAAATCAGGAGTTCTATCAATGAAAATGTATCAAGTGGACGCATTTACCCAAGTGTTATTTAAAGGCAACCCAGCGGCGGTTTTGGTGTTGGATGAATGGTTAGATGAACACTTGATGCAACAGATTGCTTTGGAAAATAATCTGTCTGAAACTGCATTTGTGAAAAAAATCGACAGCAGCAATTATGAAATTCGTTGGTTTACGCCGACCACTGAAGTGGATTTTTGTGGACATGCGACATTGGCCAGCAGTTATGTGCTTTTTGAGTTTTATACTGTAGAAAAAAACATCCAATTTCATGTCAAAAATCTCGGTATTTTTAGCGTAAATAAAGCTGAAGATGGAAAAATTCTGATGAATTTCCCTGTGCGTCGGGCACAGGTCGTGAGCGAATATCCTGAAGAGCTACGTCTAGGGTTGAGTCAACCTTTTAAGCAGGTTTATCTGAATGCGCAGGCGTATATCGTGGAATATGAAACGGCTCAACAGGTTTTGGATGAACAACCGAATTTTGAAATTTTAAAACGACTCGGCAAAATCCGCACCGCAATTACCGCGCCGGGTACGATTACTGATGTTGCAATCACTGCGGCAGCCCAGCAATATGACTGCATTTCACGCTATTTTGCACCGGGTAATGGCATCAATGAAGATCCTGTTACGGGTTCTATTCATACCGGAATCGTGCCTATTTGGGCAGAACTTCTACACAAGCGTCAGATCTTGGCGTATCAAGCATCAAGCCGTGGTGGTGAGTTACATTGTCAAATGCTCGAAAATGACCGTATAGAAATCTCAGGCTATGCTTGTTTATATATGCAGTCTGACATTTATATCTGAACATAAATCAAATACATGCTGTCTCATTCTGCAGCATGTATTTAATAAAAAGTAACTATTAATCCTGAAAAGCTCAGCATAAAATCAAAACCAATCTGATCGACAGCACAGCGCTGATCGATACTAAATATAAAGGACACTTGAATTACATGCGTATTAAACATTTAACGCTTTCATTTTTTTTTGCAGGTTTAAGTACAAGCCTCTTTGCTCAACCTGTATTGGTTAAAACTGAACAAGCCATTGAAGAATATAAATTAGACAACGGTTTTCGTGTGGTTTTGGCGCAAAACGATAAAGAAAGCAAAGTGTTTATGAATACGGTGTATTTCACGGGTTCATTAAATGACCCTGCGGGCAAAGGTGGTTTGGCACATTTGCTTGAACATTTGGCCTTTAAAGGGACTGAAAATGTCAAAGGTGATGAATTTCAGCGTCGCTTAGACCAATTCACGCTGATGACCAATGCCAGTACGGATTATTATTCAACGAAATATACCAATGTGATTCGTCCTGAACAAAGTTCAATCGATCAAGTTTTGCATTTAGAAGCAGAACGGATGGATAAATTGGTACTTCAGGAAAAATTTGTACCGACAGAAATTGATATCGTAAAGCGTGAACGTGAAATTCGTTTAGATCAGCCATTTTCAGTGTTAATCGACCAAGTTTTAAAAGAAGCCTATGGCAATCAATCTTTAGGTCGTTTACCGATAGGTGATTTGAAAGAGCTCCAATCGATTAATATGAACGAATTAAATCAGTTTTATCGTCGTTGGTATGCGCCAAATAATGCAGTGATGGTGATTTCTGGTAAGTTCGATAAAGCGGCAGTATTAAAACAAATTGATCAACAATTTAGCCCAATTGCCGCACGTCAAATTCCTGAACAGGCCAAAGTCCCTAAATTAGATGGAACGAAATTAAAGCAACGCGAATTTACAGTTCATAAGGGCAGTGACTTTGGTAAATTTAATATTTATTTAAATGGTGCAGTCGAACCGATTAAAACTGCTTTGGCGGTATCTCCAACTTTGTATACCTTACAGCCAAGTGGGCATTTGTATCAAAGCATGGTGGAAACAGGGACAGCAACCGCAGTTCAATCGACCACATGGTTAGATAAAGATTTTAATTTGGTGTTTATGGGGGCGATATATGGCCCAAGTCATGATGCAAACAAAGTGGCAACCAGTCTTGCACAAGGTGTGGAGCAAACCAAAGCCTTTAATGACGTCGAGCTAAACCGTGTTAAAAGCCTGACTCGAAATATGGCTGACAATGTCAAAAATAGCGCAACAGCACTTGGCGAGCGTCTTAGTTCTTATACTGTGGCTTATAACGGGGACTGGTCTCAATATTTCCGAGACTTAGATAAAGTACAAAAGCTGAGTGTAAGCGACGTGAATCAAGTGTATAAGGATTTTCTAAAGCCTGAATACCGTGTCACAGGAAATATTCTGCCTACACCTGAAGATCAAAAGAAAGCACAGCAACAAGCAGCGTCGAAACCTGCTGAAACTTTAGATCAGCAAGCGCCTGCAGAAGAGCCATTGAAAGATGCGAGTGTTTATCGAGCTGAAGTGAAGCAATATGTAGCTGAGTCTAAGCAATATCTAAATCAGAAAGAAAAACAGATTCAGCGAGCTAAATTTAAAAACGGCATTCAGTATGCATTGTTTCCAACTAAAACCCGTGATGACAAAACCTATGCCACGATTGCATTGGATTTTGGTACAGCGCAAAGCTTAATGAATAAAGGTGAGTTGCTAGATTTGACAGCTTATCTCATGTTCCGTGCATCTAAAGATCAAAGTTTACAGCAAATTGCCGATAAAATTATTGATGTTGGTGGTGGTGCAACGATCAGTGCAAATGATAATGGCCTGATGATTCAAGTGGTTGCTCGCAAAGAAAAATTTGCTGACTTTTTGCAATATGTTATTGATGTTATTAAAAATCCAGCATTTGAACAGTCACAATTTGATTTAATTAAAGCGCAAAGTTTATCGAGTTTAGATCGACCTTATACAGAGCCGGATACCGTTGCTGCAATGACACTGTCGCGTATTGTCGAGATCTATGAGCCGGGGGATATTCGTTATCACTTCGAACCTGAACTTGCGAAAAAACAAATTGAGTCGGCTACACGTGATCAAGTGCAGCAGTTACATCAAAAATTCTTTAAAACACAGCATGCACAAATTGCGGTAACAGGTGATTTTGATACCAAGCAAATAGAAAAAATTCTGAAAAAAGAATTTGCAGATTGGAAAACCAGCGAACCTTATCAACGCTTAGAGTCTACATTTACAGCGTATCCTGCACAGAAAGTGCATGCATTGTCTGAACAGCGTGAGTTTGGTAGTTACCAAGCCATTATGACTCTACCTGTAGGTGTAGAGCATACCGATTCTCCTGCACTACAAGTATTACGCCACATACTTGGTGATTCACAGTTGTCTTCACGTTTAGCTCAAGAGTTACGTGAAAAGAATGCACTGGTTTATGGTTTTAGTGCAGACATTAATTTTGATGAATGGGTGAATTCAGGTGTACTGAGTATTGATGCAAACTACACTGCGGGTAAATCAGCACAAGTTTCTCAGTCTGTTCATAAAGTGTTGCAAGACTTATTGAAAAATGGCGTGACGGAACAGGAAGTAGAAGCAGCCAAAGCCAGTATTTTGAAAAAGCGTTTAACTGCACTTGAAGATGACCGTCGCATTCATAGCATGTTGATTCCACAGTTAGAAAAAGGTCGTGATTTAAACTATCGTGAAAAGCGTGATCAACGCATTGCTAGTTTGACCAAAGCGGATGTTAATGCTGTCATCAAAAAATATATTCAACCTGAGCGTTTGGTTGAGGTGATGGCTGACCAATATGGTCAAGCTGTAAAATCTACTCAAAAATAAACTTAATAAAAAAATCCTCCATCTGGAGGATTTTTTTTGAGCTGCATTGTATGACTTGATTGTAAGATTATCTTAACGAACTTATAGGCGGTAGAACTGACGGGCATTTCGTTGGAAGACTAAAGTCAGTGCATCATGATCATAACTCGCGACCGCATCTGAAAAGGCGTCAATAATATTCACCAAGGATGCACTCACACTATCCATCGGGAAGTTAGAGCCAAACATCACACGGTATTTCCCAAAGCATTGTAGAGCATGAGAAATAAGCGGAAAGGCGCAATCGAAAATCTCTTGTTTGGATGCAAGGCGTTGTTCTTTATGAAACTGATGACCCAGCACCGGCATGAATAATCCAGACATTTTGGTATAAACATTTGGGCAACTTGCCAGTTCAGCTAAATCATCTTTCCAACGAAACAAGATATTGTCACGTGAAGTTTGGGTTAAGCCTGTATGTGAGCCCACAGGTCCAAAGGCACCGACAGGTGTCCCAAAATGATCCAGAACGATAGATGTTTCAGGGAAAGCACGTGCTAAAGCGGTTAAATCACGAATTTGGTCTGAATAAACCCATGCATCAAAACTTAAATTCATTTGAGCAAGAGCTTCAAAACCTTTCATAAATTTTTTATTGGTATAGAGATGGGGCTCATTGGTCCATGCATGAACTTTTGGGTCTTCATGTACAGCTGCCATTTTTCGTATGCCACGAAAATGTGGGGAAGCTTGTTTATGCATTTTAAGAATTTTCTTAAAACTACTGTCACATGGGTCTGCAGTGCCGACTATGGCGCCAAGTTTAATCTTTTGAGCATTAAAGTCTAAAGATTCAATAAACTTTGTTTCACCAACCACCCCTTTGCCTTTATGGTCATGCCAGCTCGCTTCTACATGTACGATTTGATCGACCAGATAATGTCCTGCATCTTGCTTATAATTTTCAGGCAAATACGGTGTCGTCACATGTTTGGTTAAACCAACTGTGTCAATTAACTCTTGCGGCTTAACTAAGCGCATCATTTTGTCGAGCAAGTAGGGATGTTTACCCAATAATTTCACGGCAAGTGAAGCGGCATGTGGGGTATTGTATGGATCCCATTGATGTATATGTGAATCCACGATGGCAAAATCGAGCGTCTGCATTGCTATCCTTGTCCTTAAAACCATGTCCATTTCTTGCGTATTTCATTGTATTTCCGAATACGCAAGGTACTGAAAATAGTTTGAATGATGAAAATACAACGTTATGACTGAATATTAAATCAAAGCTTTGTGAAAGAGAAGTTGTATAAAAAAAGCCCCGAAGGGCTTTTGATTAATGCTGATGATCGTGGTGGTCATCATGCTTATTTGCATGGAATTCTTCGTTATGACGGAAGCGAAGATAGTTTTCAAACTGTTCGCAATATTCATCATAATTATCTTCAAGCATCATTTGAAATTGTTGAAGAATATAAGACATCACTTGATCTTTGGCATCACGCATTTCTTTGCCATCTTTGAAGCCATTGGCAGCAACCCAAGTATTAAAGCGAGCAGTACCAAATAACATGGCAGCACTCACTTGGCCGCGCATTTCTGCAGGTTTAACTTGAGAACCTTTTTCAACACGACAAAATTCATTGGCTTGTTTAATAAATTCATCCGCACGTTCAAAGAAAGCTGCATTCAACGCTTCTTCTTCGGTTACATCAGTAGCTTCAATCTTTTGAACCATGAATGTGTCCTAGCATAAAAATCTAATGCAGTATTATAGGCAAAGCCTTGCAGAAACTAAACCTTTGACTTAATCTAAAAAATAGCCTAAGTAAAATGGAATGCTTCATGCAAGATGCAATCGCAGTGCAAAGTCTGAAAAGTGATATTGCATTACTTCGACAAAATGTTTGGCCGCCCTCAACCTTAGCCAATGTAGAAGGGCTGCCCATTTATTATGGTACAGCGTCTGAAGTAGCCGAATATTATGCGCAGTGGACTGGCTTAATTGAACGTGCTCAGGACTTATTTCAGCCCTTTATGGAAGATGAAGTCCTCGATGCAGTCCATTTGCCGAGTCATTTGAATCTGCCGCTTTTTTATTTTCATGTGGATCGTATTCGAATCAACAAAACACGGGCGAAAGAATCTAAAACCTTTCGGGGTATTGCCAGCTTAGTTGAAAAATGTGGGCAGTTTGAAGCTGATCAAATTCAAGCGATGCGACTATGGCTGGACAGCGATGACACGGCAGCTTTAGTCGCACACCGTGAATTTATTGACCTCAGAACCTATGTATTTCAACATGGGCAAAGTGATTATACCCGTACCCGTTTTTATGTGAATGGCATTGTACTCAGTGTCGAAAACGACTTTAAATTGGTGGATGCCCGTGACAAACCACGTAAAGCCCGTAGTGATAGCTATAGTGACCCTTTAGCAGATAACAATACGTGGAAAATCTTTGGGAAATATCGTTAATTAATAAATATCGTTAATTACTGATGTTACGCAGTAACATCAGAAGCGCCATTTGATTCAAATAAAAGAGCGATACGCGGCAACGTCATCCGCAAGTGTTTGAGACAGAACTACATCTATTTAAAGATGTTTTTGCGATACTTTGAATAAGTAGACGCTAGTGAACGAGTTTTGCGGATGACAATGGTTTTGGGTACTTTTGCCGAATGAGAAACAACGTTTCGTAAGAGTACCTCCAGCCGAAGGCTAATCCCTTTATTTAAACCCTAGATGTAAGACTCCGTCGAATAGACTTAAAAATCATTTTAAAAATGCGTAATTACTTTTACGTGCGTAACATCAGTTAATTAAATATGTTGACGATATTACTTAGAACGTGAATTTAGTTCGCTGCACAAGGATGCTTTGGATTATGTAATCCACGCCCTAATGTGAAAATAGCCACTATGGCAAATGCCGAAATTGAAAGTTTGGCTCATGCAGAGCAATTGACTGATTTTTATATGACCTTATTGCAAGGGATGACGATACAAGCACGTGATGGTATGGCCTTGACACAATTACAACGCATGGTGAGTAATGCCATGAAATCATGGGGGTTATTAGCACAAGGTTAAATCAGTATGGATTATGAATTAAACCCCCAATAGCAGTGTAGCCTTAAGGCAATTTTCTTAGTTTTTTTGAATGATTGATATGCAAATACTATATTGAAGTTTATTTGCAGGGATGAATTTTAATGTCGCCCAATTCCATCACACTGATATAACCGTCAACCGCAATTAAATTATCGCTTTGACTCGATAGAGTTAGACATTCTCCGGACTTGACGCTAGATAGTAACTGACCTTGTTGCGGATTCAAGTTCATACTGTAAATACTCAGTGTGCCAGCATCGGTTTTGATTTGGTAAGACTCATCACCATAGTCCTCATTATTATTGCGCAGGACTTTAAAGGTTCGTCGTGTCTGATCAAAGTTTTGAGTTGGAGAAAGCGGCTTTTCGACTTGTAAGGATGCCGTGCGCCTTAATTCGGTGCTTTGCACAGGCTTATGTTGTTCACTACAAGCACTTAGTAATGGGAAAAGGATAAATATAAGTGAAAATGAAAATAGGGGATAAATTACAGGTATGTGACTATTCAACATAAAACCACCCTGAATCTAATTTTTCAGATAGCTTATTTTAAAAGTTTTTATCCAGAAAACAAAAATAATAGCTTCTCAAAATATTTCAATGTAACTGAGTCAAACTAAGGAATTGATGAATTGAAAATAGCCGAATTCGAATCTGAATGTCCAATAAATGAATATCTATATAATAATGTGGGACGCAAATAAAAAGGGAGACTCATTCAATCTCCCTTAGGTTTTATTTAATAAGTTTTCGGCTGACAAGGAATTGTTCTGTCGCTTCTAAAAGTTTATCTGCATAAACCTCTTGCTTTGCAGTCAACCAACCGAGAACAAACCAATCGCTAGCTTCCAGCTCTGTTTGCTGAATATACTGTGCAGAAGAGGAAAGGACTTGGTATTCCTGTGCCGCAACTTGTGCATCATTGAGTGCTTTACTGTATTTCTGCAAATTTTTTACATCATAAATAGACGTCAAAATTGGGAAGCTAAATTTAAGCTCTTGTATGCGCTGAGAAAGCACATCTAAGCTTTCAAAATTGTTAATGTCGGCATCATTTAAAGCCTCTTGCAGGGCTTTATATTGGTTTTGAAGGGTAGTTTGAGCATACCATTTAAAATCATGTTGTTGCGGTGCTTCATCGACTTTCAAACTAAACATTAAAAGCTCAAGATAATGATGCACATTTTGAGTCGATTTAACCAAATTGCCTAACTTCTCTTTGGCATACAAAATATCTTTGGTTAAATTTTCTGAGGTCGTTGGGTTTTGTAAAAAGCCACCCAAGGTATTTTGCATGTGCTCAAAATGGTGTAATTGTTCAAACTGCTGTTTAAATGCGCCCAATTGCACAGCCCATTTTTCAACGATATCGCTGTTCCAATCTTTAAACAGCGAAATGGTTAATTGTAAATGATGGAGTGCTTTTTGAGCTTGTGTAATGTGCTCGGCCTGAGCAACACCTGCAGAAATTGCGGCAATATTAGGCAGAAGGTGCTGCATTTCCTGTGCAATTAAAAGTCGTAAGTTTTTTGCGGCAGTGTCTTTTTTACTGAGTTGAAATTCTTTAGCCTCAACTGCTGGACTCACAGTTTGATTCAATGCCAGCAAATTTCCAATTTCAGCTTTACTACGAACATCTAACCACAAATGGTACTTTTTAACCCATTCAAAACTAAAGGCAAGGAGTGATTGAATAGAGCCACTTTTAAGTTCAAATTCAACTTCGTGAACCTCTGTTTCTGTATTGTTGCTACGGATACAGCCGATATCTAAGCTAACTTCGATCTTGGCATCTTCAAACTCTATGACGCGATAAGTTCTCAGAATCTCAGTTTCAAACTGAAGTTGTAGCGAATCTTGCTGATCACCTAAAGTGGTTTTTAAAACCGACTGAACTTCAGCTTCATTGCTATAAACAGATAAATCTAGGGCAGGGGCTTGTTCAAGTTCACCCAAATCTAAATTATGTTCAAACCGTTCAATGTGACTTTTACCAGCAGCTTTCAAGGTTTGAATCCAGCGCGTTCCTTCTAAACGTTGACGCAAGGCTGCATGCTGCTGGGCCATTTGTCGATCTGGGGTATCAAAATATTTAGCTTTAAGTTGAATTTGTTCCGATTTTTTTGGATCGAGTGCTTTTAATAATGCAGTTCGACGTGCTTCTGGAATCTGGAACTTTAATTCAACTTCAACCATGGTTTTCTGTCCTGATGTCACAACTTCATGATCTGGCATGAAGCGATCTTTAAATTTTTATAAAAATGAAAAACTAAAATGTGCGTAAATTTTCTATGAGTTAAACGCGTATCGATTGTAGCGAAAAACAGTTGAGAAGTAAGACTTGACGGATTTGAAAACTCTGCTTTTGGACGAAGAAAAGTTTTAAAAGATGGATATTCCATCAATTGTATAATTCACAATGGTTCGACTTTCATGGGATCAAAATAAAATTTTACGCCTTTAATGCGGACGAATTTTAAGCTATGTTGATTAAAATAAGTTCAGGATGAGCACAACATGAATTCACAAGTACAACCCGAGTTTAATCGAGATTTAAAGCCCGAATTTCAGTTGCCTATTCGTGACTACTCGCAATTTTATCGATTTTATTTGACTGAACATCGAAATATCATGAGCCGACGTTTACATGCCACAGGCAGCAGTATAGGACTCTATTTCTTCACGAAAGCAATTTTAAAAAAACAACCAAAGTATTTTGCTTATGGTCTGGTTTCAGGCTATGCCTGTGCATGGGTCGGACATTTTTTCTTTGAAAAAAATAAGCCGGCAAGTTTCAAGCAGCCTTTATACAGCTTTATTTCCGATTGGCGCATGCTGTCTGATATTGTGAAGGGGAACTTAAGCTTAAAAGACCGTAATTTAGATAAGATTGATAGTTAATTATTTATTAATCAAACGTTTAATTTATATTGATTTTGGTGTAGTTTTTTGAGTAAATGACTTGTAAGTTTAGAGTGATTAGTCTAATAATGTTCATATTGTTTATTCACTGTTTATCTGAAAGATAAATAGACGATAAACCCCAGTTTTCCAAGCCTAGAGTGACCTTCTCTAGGCTTTTTTTATGGCCTTAGAAAAGGTCTATTGTTTGAAAGATTTAACCACAAAAATGTTCACAAAAAAAATAGGCTAGACTTTTTGATGCTCTGAACGCTCCCCAAAACGTTTCTTACCAAGCACCAAAAAGTCTAATAGGTTACTCATTATTATTTTTATAAAGTGTTGTGTTTTTATGCGCTGCGTTTTGTGTTCTTCTGTTGCAGTATTAAATAATTTGTATCAGTTTTGTTCTATACCTGAAAATAGGTATTTTTTGCCATTTTCTACAGAAAATTCAATTAAACATTTATATAAGCAGTCCTGTGAAAAGGAATATAACTTTCTCAGCGGCAAAGCATTAAAATTTTATGCCCCAAGCAACATTTCATAGACCTAATCGTTATAATATTCAAAAGTTTTAAGTTGTGATTGAACTATGCGTGGTTTATACCTCATTACCAATGATGATCCTATCGAATTGCTTTTAGCCAAACTCGAAGGCGCGATGGCAACTTATGAAGTTGCTGTTTTGCAATATCGCCGTAAAAAAGTGGCAAAGGAAGATCAGGCTTATGAAATTGAATACATGAAAAATATGTGTAATCAATACAAAGTGCCTTTTGTTATTAATGACGATTTAGAAACTGCAGTTCAATATGGTGTGGGTGTACATTTAGGGCAAGATGACGGTTCAATTGCTGAAGCTGTAGCACGTTTACCTAAAAATGTTTTGATCGGTCGAAGCTGTAATAATTCTTTAGAACTGGCTGAGCAGGCGATTGCAGACGGTGCAAACTATGTGGCTTTTGGCGCCATTTTTGCGACTGAAACTAAGCCTGAAGCAGGCAATATTGGCTTAGAAACGCTAAAACAAGCCAAAGCGAAACTAAATGTACCTATTTGTGCAATTGGTGGTTTAACTGTAGAAAATTCTGCTGAAGTGATTGAAGCGGGTGCTGATCTTTGTGCTGTGATTAGTGATGTATTAGGTCGTTCAATGTCTGCTGTCAGCAGTCGTGTTTATGAATGGTCTGAGCTTTTTGCTGAACAAGCTTAATTTTATTTTTTAGATTGAATAAGTAGAGAATTTTTATGAGCTTATCTGCTAAGCAAGAACAATTATTTAAACAAGCCAGCAAGCATATTCCTGGCGGCGTAAACTCTCCTGTACGCGCATTTAATGGTGTAGGCGGTACACCGGTATTTATCGAAAAAGCGCAAGGCGCATATCTCTATGACGTAGACGGAAAACGCTATGTCGACTATGTCGGCTCTTGGGGCCCAATGATTTTAGGTCATGCGCAGCCCGACATTATTAAAGCGGTTCAAGAAGCGGCTGTTGATGGTTTAAGTTTTGGTGCGCCAACCGTTCATGAAACGACTTTGGCGGATATTATTTGCGAAATTATGCCGTCTATTGAATTGGTTCGTATGACCAACTCAGGGACTGAAGCGACTATGACCGCCATCCGTCTTGCTCGTGGCTACACCGGCCGTGACAAGATTGTAAAATTCGAAGGCTGCTACCATGGCCATTCAGATTCGCTTTTAGTGAAAGCGGGTTCTGGCCTACTTACTAAAGGTGAGGGTGAAGCGACTTCTGCAGGTGTTCCAGCTGATTTCGCTAAACATACCTTAACACTGCCGTATAACGATATTGCGATGCTTAAAGAATGCTTTGCAAAATTCGGTTCAGAAATTGCAGGTGTAATTGTCGAGCCAGTTGCAGGCAACATGAACTTGGTGAAACCTATAGAGGGTTTCTTGCAAGCAATTCGCGATGTGTGTGATGAGCATGGTTCGGTCTTTATCATTGATGAAGTAATGACAGGTTTCCGTGTCGGTCTTGGCGGTGCGCAAGCACATTATGGCGTAACACCTGATTTAACCACGTTGGGTAAAATTATTGGTGCTGGCCTGCCAGTTGGCGCATTTGGGGGTAAACGCGAAGTGATGGAATGCATTGCACCACTGGGCAAGGTCTATCAAGCAGGTACATTGTCTGGTAACCCATTGGCTATGCGTGCCGGTATTGAGATGTTTAAACATTTGCGTCAGCCGGGCTTCTATGAAACTTTGACTGAAAAATTGGCAGGTTTGCTTGCTGGTTTACAGGCAGCTGCAGACGAAGCGGGCATTCCGTTCTTTACGCAGCAAGTGGGCGGCATGTTCGGTATTTATTTCACTGATCAAACTGAAATCACCGGTTTTGATTCAATTCTGAAATGTGATGTAGATGCTTTCCGTACTTTCTTCCACGGTATGTTACAGCGCGGTGTAAACTTAGCACCTTCAGCATTTGAAGCAGGTTTCTTCTCAAGCGCGCATAGCGATGAAGATATTGCATTTACCATTGAAATGGCGAAAGAAGTTTTTGCTGAAATGAAGTAATTTTCATTTAAATCGGTAAATTCTGCTTTAGAATAAAGCCCGCAGCCTGCTGTGGGCTTTTTTGTTGTTATAAGTTCAGTTTTTTAAGAAAAGGATTTTTAAATGAAAACCAAGCATTATTTAACTTTAGCAGATGCAGAATTTTTACTAAACACAGCACATACTTATGCAGTAGAAAATGGTTTTAATGTCAGCATTGCGGTAATGGATGATACAGGCAATTTATTGGCGATGAAACGAATGGATGGTGCATCGCCAATGACAGCAAATCTATGCTTAGAAAAAGCCAAATGTTCAGCCATTAGCCGTCGTCCTTCAAAGTTATTTGAAGACATCATCAAAAGTGGTCAGATGGGTTTTCTGACCATGGATACCTTTTCAGGCATGCTGGAAGGCGGTGAGCCGATTATGTACGAAGGGCAATTGGTGGGTGCAATGGGCGTGTCTGGGGTAAAGTCATTTCAGGATGCAGAAATTGCACAGCAGGCGATTGAGAAGTTTTTGATGCAAGCAGGATGATTGTTTTAGTTTAACTAAATTGAATTTTAGCAATTTATCGGCTTTGTTGCACAAAGATTTCATAACTATATGATTTTAAAGGTTTTGATTATTTTTTGATCCAAAATTAAATTTATTTAAATCAGATGCTTACATATTTATGCAACAAAGCCTATCCATAGAATCGTTAAATATTTTTTAGAGCCTCCCATGCTTTATCCCATGCCTAAAAAAATCCAATTTTCACCATCTCAAGCAAAATGGCAGCTGTCTTCAACACAGTCAGTATTGGTATTAGCAGGACTGCAAAATCTACGCATGCAGCAGGGTATACAGGATACGCAGCTGATGGAAAATATTATCCAGCTGACCAATAAAGCCAAAGCCTTAGAGATTCCTATTGTCGATTTATATGGTGATGATTTACTTCAAGGCATGCCGCAGCTCGGTGAATATGCAACAACACACCCGCAGCTCATCTTTGCAGGGCAAATCACGCCTATGCTGAAACAGATCTTGCCGCATCTATATAGCGTAACAGAGCAAATCTGTATCGTTGATGATGCGATTGCGATGAATAATCAGGAGCAGCATATTCAGTGGGTGGACTCCATGTCAGGCCAAGGGATTCATCACATGAGTAGTTATAATTTGATGCGGCTTTGGAATCTGTCAGCACCAACTGAATTCGTCTTGTCAGCCAAAGGCATATTATTGGCTATCGCAGAACAGCTAGATATGGAGGCATTGGAAATAGATCCCTTATTGGATTTACGCAGTTATGGACTAGATTCCGTTGCCATGGTCAGCTTAATTGGGTTGTGGCGTGCCAATGGTGCTAACATCCGTTATGAAGACTTTTTAGATGATGCAAGTCTAAAAGCATTGCTAGAAAAATTGCTCAGTACAGACTAAACAAAGCCAATTGGAATTATTTTTGTTCTAAATCGGAAAATACGTCGGGAAATATGCCTTTGTGCATTGTAATTGTTGGCTAAGCTTTTTATTATTGCCGCCTTGTTTTTCGAGATCAGAACTGGATTGAACTTTGAGTAATTTTCTAACCGAACACCTGATACATCGTGACACTGACTTTATGGTGATCCATAAACCAGCAGGTTTACTCACAGTTCCGGGAAAAACAGCAGATTTACAAGACTGTGTTATCAATCGATTATTAAAAATTGAACCGAATACCTTGCTCATCCATCGTTTGGATCGTGATACCTCAGGTATTTTGGTTTTTGCATTAACCCGTCAAGGGCAAAATCGAATTTCACGCCAGTTCCAAGAACGTCAAACTTCAAAAACATATCAGGCATTGGTTGCGGGTACGCTCGAAGGTGAAGGTACTGTCGATGTACCGGTCATATATGACCCAGAACATCCGCCACTGCATATTGCCGATCCTGCACACAATAAGCCTGCGCTTACGCATTGGAAAGCCACTGAACATTTTGAGATTCAGGGGCAAGCCGTAACACGTGTAGTGTTAACGCCTATTACCGGTCGATCACATCAGCTTCGTGTTCATATGCAATATTTAGGTCATCCTATTGTAGGTGATACTTTGTATGCAACACCTGAGCAACAGCAGCTGATGCCGCGCTTATGTTTACATGCTGAGCGCTTGAGTTTTAACCATCCTGAAACTGAGCAAACAGTGGAATTTCACTGTCCCGTACCATTTTAGGAAAATCATTTAAATCCCTAAGAATTCTGCTCACTATTTAGTGGGCTTTATGTCAAAATATATTGCTTTATGGTCTAGATTTTTGCTCAAATAACGTTCACAGTTTGAGCATAATATTTTCAGACCGAACTTGAGAAAAAGGTGGAAAAATTGCAGCAGTTTGCTATTGGTCAACGTTGGTTATCAGATACAGAAACGGAACTGGGTTTAGGTGTTCTTATTGATGTTGATGAGCGATCGGTCAGCATTTTATTCCCGAAAAGTGATGAAACTCGTGTCTATGCCCGTCACAATGCACCTTTATCTCGTATTGTTTTCAATGTAAATGACGAAGTCCAAGACCAAGAAGGTCAAATTTGGACTGTTGAATCTCTTGAAGACCGTGGTGGTGTGGTTCGTTATAACGCGGTACGTAAACTTGCCGATGGCACAGAAGAGCGTAAAGCACTGAATGAAACACGTATTGGTGCAAGTATTCAGTTAGCAAAACCATTAGATCGTTTGCTTGCAAGCCAAGTGGACTATAAAGAATGGTATGACCTGCGTATCGAAGCACTGCTTCTTCAAGCCAATATGAAGTCTAGCCCTCTACGTGGCTTGGTAGGTTCACGTGTGGGTCTCATTCCACACCAACTGTATATTGCGCATGAAGTGGGTAAACGTTTTGCTCCACGTGTATTACTTGCTGACGAAGTTGGTCTGGGTAAAACCATCGAAGCCGGTCTGATCATTCATCAGCAACTCAAAACGGGTCGTTCAGAACGTATCTTGGTCTTAGTACCTGATTCATTGCAATATCAATGGATGATTGAAATGCGTCGTCGTTTCAATCTTGAGTTCTCATTATTTGACTTGACGCGTACAGCTTCGATTAAAGAACACGATCCAGACCTCAACCCATTCTTAACTGAACAATGCATCATTGCGAGTGTCGATTTGATGATCGACCATGATGACTTGCGTGAACAAGCGCTTGAAGCTGGTTTTGATTTGCTCGTGGTCGATGAAGCCCATCATTTAATGTGGTCAGAAGAAGAAGGCGGCAATGACCGTTATGACCTTGTTGAAGAACTTGCTGAAAAAACTCCGGGTGTCTTGTTATTAACCGCAACACCTGAACAATTAGGTGTGGAAAGTCACTTTGCTCGTTTACGTCTACTTGATCCACAACGTTTTAGTTCGCTTGATCGTTTCTTGGATGAAGAAGAGCAGTATCACCAAACAGCTAAAATTGCTGAAGTGCTTATGTCTGATCTCCCACTCGAAGAAGGGCATTTGGCAGCGATTGAAAGCCTATTAGGTCATCGAATTACTGACGAGCCAGAACAACGCTTCCGTGCCATTCACGAATTATTAGACCGTCATGGTACTGGTCGTATTTTATTCCGTAATACCCGTGAAGCGATTCAAGGCTTCCCAGGTCGTGACTGTCAGCCTGCACCATTACCTGCACCAGAAAACTGGTCTAAAGATGGCAAACTACGTGAACAAATGTGGCCTGAAGAAGCGCAGCTTGATGGCTCGTGGATGGAAACCGACCCACGTGTGATGTGGTTGATGGAACGTCTGCGTACAGATCTGAAACACAAAAAAGTGTTATTGATTGCACGTAGTGGTCCAGTGGTTGAGTCTTTAGAAAATGTACTTCGTTTGCATGCGGGTATTCGTACAGCGATGTTCCATGAAGGCATGAGCTTATTAGAGCGTGACCAAGCAGCAGCTTACTTTGCTGAAGAGTCATACGGTGCGCAAATTTTACTATGTTCAGAAATTGGTTCTGAAGGTCGTAACTTCCAGTTTGCATCGGACTTAGTTTTGTTTGACTTGCCTGCAAACCCAGATGTACTTGAACAACGTATTGGTCGTTTAGACCGTATTGGTCAAGAAAATCGTATTCAAATTCATGTGCCTTATCTGGTTGGTACTGCTCAAGAGCGTATGTTCCGTTGGTATAACGAAGCATTAAATATTTTCTGTAATATCTCGCCGACTGCGCAAACCTTACAAGAAAACTTCATCGTCAATCTGAAAGATTGTTTGTTGGCAGATAAAGGCCAAGAGTTTGAAGATCTGCTCGAAGCGGTGAGTGTACAACGTGAAGCGCTTGAAGCTGAACTTCAAGAAGGTCGTGACCGTTTACTTGAATACAACTCTTGCCGTCCAATCGTGGCACAAGAAATTGTGACTGCACTTGAAGATTATGATGACAACACGACTTTGCCAATGTTTATGAAACGCTTTATGGCGTCTACAAACATTGATTTTGATGAGCAAAGTAATGGTACCGTGATCATCAAGCCAACGGATCAAATGCAAGTTCAAGGTCTGACTTTGGACGAAGAAGGTATGACGGCGACGTTCTATCGTGACCAAGCACAGATCCGTGAAGATGCTCAATATTTAACACTTGAGCATCCATTCACTGAAAGTGTGATGGAAATGATTAATACGCAAGGCTTTGGTAGTACCAACGTTGCTGTATTGAAATCGGCCGCTTTACCGCAAGGTTCTGTGTTAATGGAAGTGTGGTTTAAAGTCGATGTCGTTGCACCGAAAGCATTGAATTTGCCGTCAAGTTTGCCACAACAGTTGGTTCGTGTATTACTGAGCGAAAAAGGTCAGGATTTATCGCAAAAAATTGCACCTGAAATTTTACGTCCTTATTTACATCATCTTGATGGCAACAGTTGCCGCCAAGTGGTTAAGGCGCGTCGTGATGTCATTGAACAGCGTTATACGCAAGCGCTTGAAATTGCTCGTGGTGCATTACCGGGCTTTAAACAACAAGCCAAAGAAATCTACGGTAGCAAATGGCAATATGAAATTGACCGTTTAACTTATTTGAAGCAGTTCAACCCAAGTATTCGTGAAGACGAAATTGCACGTTTACAAAAACTGCAAAAAGAAGGTTTAACGCTGCTTGATGGTCTGGCGGTTACACCAGAAGCGATTCAAATTATGGTAGTGGTTAAGCCATAATTTTAAATTCTCAAAAAAGCACCTTCGGGTGCTTTTTTTATAGCTATATTTATAACTACAAAATCAATCACGACAGATTTAAGCTAAGTCTAGGTTTTGTATTGTTTATTTTTAATCTAAATTGTCGACATCGGCATAAAAAAAGTAACTATTCTTCAGCAATTCTACAGCTTGATCAAAATCTTCATGTTCATCCAACATATAAAATATGCCATCGAGCTTTGTATAGTCCGGATGATTTTTTGCTAACTGAATTTGGATCGTACTTCGTTCTGCTTGGCTGCGTGTTGCATAATGAGCAGTAAGTAAATCAAAATTGATGTCATTACATAGCGGCTGTTTTAAGGCAATGGCACCGCAATAATCATGTATTTCAGGTAATAAACGTAAGACTAAATCAGCTTCTTTGCTTGCCGCCACGATCAGCTCTGGGTCTGCGGTCTTACACAAGGCCAGTATTTCTGTTAATAGGGTTGTTTCATCCAGTGTATGGTCTAACACGATGACTTTTTGCGGTTGAGTTAAATCAAAGTCATTTATTAAAATCATAAAACCTCCTGAAAATAGAATGGTTATGCTTTATTTATCGGCGCTATAAAATGAAATGGTGCTATTTATCGAATCTAAAATTTTCTAAAAATGGTTTTGAATAATGTGTTCAATCTATGAACGATCTAAAGTTAATCATGGTGTAGAAACACACCTTGTTCTGATTCGAAGCTCAGTTAAATACTGAAATTGTAAAATAGGGCGCTATGCTTCATGCTCATTGCTAGACCCAATATACATGCTTTGATTAGTAAAAGAATCGGCATCGCGACATAAACTGTCGTTGTTGGTGTCGATTGAATTATGAAAGTGAAATTATTAAATGTATTCGGACATATAGCGATAGCATCATACTTAAATGATTGATCACGAACTGTCTTAATGTCGTGTTTTGATGATTTAGTTAAGTAAAGTTTTGGCTTGGTTAAATTTATACGTCGATGCTGGCGAGTTGAGGGCAGTTCCGTTAAAATGCTTCAAATTTCAGCGGTTCGTTAGAAGAAAATAAAAATATGAAATCCTTAATTACTTTAGGTAGTAAAACGTCACACGGTGGTGTGGTTTCAGAATGTGAACCTTCATTTGTGATTAATGGTATTGCGGTGCATTTAAACGGCATGAAACATTATTGCCCGAAATGTAATTCGACTGTGGCTGCGATCGCGGCAGATCAAAGTACAACGGTAAAGGGGCGAGGTGTTGTGGTTGCTGGAGATAAAACCACTTGTGGCGCAACATTTTTACCGAATCAATCAATGGTCGGTTCACAAAAATAATCTGCAAACTGACTTTGAGGTCATCTAGATAAACTCATTGAGTCCTGTTTAAATCGTATTGATCTCTTTATGATGTGGCATCATCAGTTGATTGGATGAGTTTTAGATGAAAAGCGCGATCCATTTTACCCATGCCAATGGTATTCCTGCTGCAAGTTATCGAAAGTTTTTATCCTACTTTGCACCGCAATTTGATGTGAAGGTGATTCCGCTTATTGGTATGGATGAGCGCTATCCGATCACCAAAGATTGGCGATATTTGGTCGATCAAGTCATAGCAGATATCGAGCACCAATTTCCAAAACAAAAAGTGATTGGGCTTGGGCATTCTTTTGGCTCTTTAGTCACCCTGATGGCGGCTTATAAACGTCCAGATTTGTTTTCACAACTGATTATTATGGATCCACCTTTCGTAATCGGTCCTAAGTCTGCCATTTTTGAAGGTATGCAAAAATTAAAGCTCAAAGCTGTCGATAAACTTACCCCGGCGGCAATTACATTGAAGCGTAATGACCATTGGCCAAATTTGGATGAAGCCTATACGGCACTACGGAATAATCGTTTATTTAAAAGTTTTGATCCGCAATGTTTTGAGGATTATTTTGCACAAGGTGTTCGCGCTGATGAAAAACGCGGTGGCGTGACCCTCAGCATTCCAAAAGCCGTGGAAGCGCAAATCTTCCGTACAGTGCCTGCATGGTGGTGGCGTACTCCACGAAAAGCCCCTCAAATGCCTGTACACCTGATCACGGCAGATAACAGCCATTTTTATAAACAAGGTTTGCCTGACGGAATGAAGAAAACCTATGGTATAGATTATAGTGTGGTTGATGGTGGGCACATGTTTCCACTTGAGCAGCCGAAACAGACAGCGCTACACGTCATGCAGTACTTACAGCATTAGAAAAATAAATTTTGCTCATAAAAAAGGAGACCTGAACGTCTCCTTTTTTTGACCGCTAATTTTTAGCGAATCTGTGCTTCATCTAAATGGCGAGCGCCTTCCAGGATCATACGAATCATAATCATGGTTTGTTCGGCAACTTCTTTGCGTTGTTCTGTCGGTAGATCAATGACTTTTGCACCCATGTTAAACACCAATTGGGTAATACCACGTGCCACGATGTCAGGATGAGCCAACTTACTCTGATTTAAACGTTCTAGGACGATTAAATCTTCTCTTAATTCTTGTTGGAAATAGTTAAGTTGACGCTCAACTGCATTTTTATAGGAATGCGAACCAGTATAGCCTTCACGAAGCAACAGGCTTAAGTTGCCTTCATCGGCATCTAGCTGCTGAATAAATACTTCAACTGAACTACGAATAATACTGCTTTGGCGTGATGCCTGAAGGCGTGCTTCATGCAAAATTTGACGTAACACACCGCCAGCTCGATCAATCAACTCAATGGCTAATTCATCAATATCTTTGAAGTGACGATAAAAACTATTTGGAGCAATGCCAGCTTCACGTGCAACTTCACGCAAACTCAGTGATGAAATACTTTTTTGTGGACCAATTAAATTAAGCGCTGCCTGAAACAGTTCTTCCTTGGTAATCGTTGCTTTACGGCCTACAGTGCGAACTGCAAGTGGAGTTTCAGCTTCAGAATGTAATTCTTCCTGGTACATGTTAACCATATTCGTCTGTGCAGACTGAGTCATATTTTTTAATAGATTAAAAACATTAACATATTATAGCGTCTGCTAATAGCTTTTGTGAAAATGTCGATTAAATGCACAAGCGTATATACAAATATATATACATGTGTATAATAATTAAAAACCTCCCATGAGTTGTATTTGATTATGCATGTACTCGAAAAAGCGAAAAAGCCTTTAAACGCAATCAAAGACAGTGTTGTAGACGTCAATGCGGTAAATTTCTGGTTGCAGAAATTTAATCCGTTATGGTCTGGTAATCAGGCACTCGGCAAAATTGTACAAAAAGAAAATGCAGCAAATGAGATGGTCAGCCTAACCATACAGGTGAACCGTTTATTTAAAATTGGCGAAGCTGGTCAGCATCATCCTGTTTTTGCTCGCGTAAATGGTATCCGTTACGAACGTACTTATAGTTTGACTCAGTTAGATGATCAACACGTATTGCTTAGTGTAAAAAAAGTGAATACGGGTATTGTGAGTACTTGGCTCGTAGAACAAGCGCAAGTGGGCGATATCTTAGAATTTGGTCAGCCTTTTGGTGATATGACTTTGGTGTCAAATTCTGCGCCGTTGCTACTATTGGCTGCGGGTAGTGGTATTACGCCAATGTTAAGTTTGTTGAAAACGATGAGCAAAACCAAGAAAATTGCGGAGCAACCAATTCAGTTAATGTATTGGGTTAAGTATCACGATGATGCCGCATTCAAATTACGCTTCGAAGCTTTGGCAAATCAATATCCAAACTTTAAATTTCAAATTTTCTTTACCCAAGAAGAAGTTGCTGATCCACGATTAAATGCCGCTCACGCTGCTCAAATTGACGACATTGAGCACAGTACTGTGTTTGCATGTGGTCCATCGGGTTTCGTCACTCAGGCCGAAGCGTTATTTGATCATGCACAATGCTTTATGAGTGAAGCATTTAGCATGAGCCCAATTGCAACGGATGAGATTGGCTTTGTGAATGTCACACTTACACAATCCAATAAAACCGTCAGTATTCCAAAAGGCCAATCAATTTTAGCCAGTCTTGAGCAGCAAAATATCAAACTAAATCACGGTTGCCGTATGGGCATTTGTAATAAATGTGCCTGCAATAAAGTGGAAGGTTCGACTAAAAATATGGTCAATGGTAGCCAAAATACAGAGCCGGGTAATTTACTCAAAATTTGTGTGAACTCAGCACAGTCAGATCTTGTTATTGATTTATAAGGTAGAAAAATATGAACATGCCTGTAAAAATTGAATATTTTAAAAATCCCAAAAACCGTGAGTTAACCCAATCGCAATTAGACGAACTTGCGCGTGAGCTTGATGCGATTAAGCAAGAAGTTTTAGATGACTTAGGTGAAAAAGACGCGAAATACATTCGCCGTGTGTATTCGACAGTTCGTTATTCATCTATGGCGGGTCGTGCTTTATTGTTTGCAGGTTGGTTCCCACCAGCGTGGATTTTGGGCACAGGTCTTTTAGGTTTTGCCAAAATCATGGAAAACATGGAATTGGGTCATAATGTCATGCACGGTCAATATGACTGGATGAATGATCCTAAATTCAATGGTCAGACCTACGAATGGGATATCGTAGGGACAGCAGATAACTGGCGCCAAACTCACAATTTTAAACATCATACCTATACCAACATTAAAGGTATGGATGATGATATTGGTTATGGTCTCGTTCGTTTGTTCCCAGAACAGCGTTGGAAGCCGGGCTATCTATTACAACCGATTTATAGCATTCCATTTTGCTTATTGTTCCAATGGGGTGTTGCCATTCAAAACCTTGAATTGGGTAAATACTTTAAAGGTCGCAAAACAAAGCAGCAGACCAAAGAAGAATGGAAGCCAATGCAAGCCAAAATCGGCAAGCAATTATTTAAAGACTATGTGTTCTTCCCGCTTATTGCAGGGCCGGCAGCATTACCTGTGCTCACAGGGAACCTAGTGGCAAATGGTCTTCGTAATATCTGGACGTTTAGTATTATTTTCTGTGGTCACTTCACCAAAGATGTTGAAGTTTTCCCGAAAAAAGTACTTGAAAATGAAAGTCGTGGACATTGGTACATGCGTCAAATTCGTGGTTCTTCAAATCTTACCGGTTCAGAAGCATTTCACATTTTGACAGGGCATTTAAGCCATCAGATCGAACACCATTTATACCCTGATGTTCCTGCGCGTCGTTATCGTAAAATGGCGCCAAAAGTACAGGCCGTATGTGAAAAATATGGTTTGAACTATAACAACGCAAGCTTAGTGAAACAGTACGGCAGTGTACTAAAACGTATTGTGAAATATGCATTTCCATTTAAAAAGTAATAAACGCTACACTAAATTTACGGGAAAAAAAGCCATGCAATTGCATGGCTTTTTTATATTAACTTTGGGGAAATATCTATTTTACTTTTTGATATGTAATTTGAGGATCTTAATCAAATTCATATAATTTCCTTTTTTAGCCATACGAATGACCAATTCAATTTCTTCTTTCGTCCACATCTGGCGAGTGGCTGAGAAGGCAAATTGAGCAAGGAGTACAAATGGATTTTCGCCAAATTTAATATGGAGGCCTTTGACATATTTCGGTGGATTGAATTGATTCATATTCTTTTCCCGCTTTTAATATTTGACCGCATTATTTCTAATTAATGAGAAAAATAGCACACTATAAAGTCAAAATAAAAGCAGAATTTTCAAAATTTACCCATATATTAGAGCGACTTAAATTTAAGTTTGTGATTGTTAACTTTGATTAATAAACCAAACTAAATTACTCGACTTTAGTCGAGTTCTGGTAGGCACTTATCCTGTCCATTCATGAAATGGTGGGTGGCCAATTCAAACATGGCGAGGTCTTCATCGCTATTTCCATAGGCATAAACATGCTCATAGTCTTGAAGGTTAAATTGCTCCAAAACGCGAATTTTCTTTTGCTCACCACTACAGTCTAAGGTTTGATACAAACCAGTCAGTATTTGGTCATTGGCTGCTGTTTCGGTACAAATCAGTTTGACCCCGAGCTTTTCGGCCACAGGTTTAAGATATAAATCGACGGATGCAGAAACCAATACGACTTCATGACCGCGTTTTTGGTGTTGCTGTAATTGTTCATATAGCGAAGGATTGAGTTCCGCCATCAAATGTTCAGCATATTGTGCTGCTTGATTTAAAACCTGCTCATGATTGGCTTGGCTAAACATTGCGGCATATAGGCGAGGACGCATTGCATGGGCAGGATATAGCTTGAGATAATAGCCTTGAATCCAAGGGAGAATTTTAATCCCTTGGCGCACGATATGCCGTTTAGGCAGGGAATAGAAGATGAACCCTGTAAAACTGTCTTTATTACACAGGGTTCCGTCAAAATCGAATAAGGCTAGAGTTTTAGGTTTTTGATGCGGCGCATGCATGTTTGATAACGTCCATCGACTCGTGTGGCAAACCAATTGGTATTGTAATCACGGCTTAATTTCGGCCCAGAAATTACGACTTCAGGCATCATGGCATAAAACGGTTCTTTACCAGTCTTTTCTTGGTACAACTTTTTGACCGCTTTATACGTCAAAGTATCTTCGAAGTCCTGATCTTTTTCTTTTTTAAGATCTGAACGAATTTGACGTGGAGTTGCAATTACATTGTTTTCTGCAAAAACGGCAATCAGCGCAGTTTCAGACTGGCTTTTTGCTGAACGTGGAGAACCATCTTTATTATAAAGTAAGAGGTCACCATCTAAGCCGAGCTCAGCAGGGGTTAAGTCATTCAACATGCTTTGGAATGCCGCATTACGACTCGAATAACGACCCGAGTTATAATCTGCAAAACGATAAATCGGTTTGTCATATTCAGCTGGATACATCATTAAACGGTGGATGCCGTAATACAAACCGCCATATTGGCTATACATGTCAGTACGTAGAGCAGCAATATTTCCACCTTGGCGTTTGTGGTCTTTGGCATAGCCTATATGAACTTGCATGGAACCCAAAGTGGTAATGGGGTTGAGCTTTTCACCAATATCTTGTCCAACCAGTTTCGCTGCGCCCGTCAAAGCACTCACGTGATAATGTTTAGACATATAGTCAAAAATTTCACGATATAACTCGTCTAGTTCACGTTCAGTTTGAACACGGCGCATTTGGCTCAGATAGTTATCTTCTGGACTTGGCTGATTTTTTAACACATCTTGGAAATAGCCAGCGACTGTGCCACCGATATCATCACCCAATTTATCTTTAAACTTTTCTTCAAGACGATCTTGAACTTCTTTAACGGCTTTTTCACCGAGTCCCGGCACATGTGGGTCAGCAACAAAATTGGACTCTTGATCGACCACAGCAACAATCGTACAGACATTTTCTTTCGTGGTCGGAATACCGAGCTGATCACTAATGTCATAGATATCATTGGCCCATGAAAGACGTTCATTCACGCGAGGTGGAATGGCTTTTTTAATCTGTTCCGCTTCCATAGTGGGTTCATCTTTGCTCCACCATGAACCATTACCACAGGCAGCCAAGCCAATGGATAAAGCCAGTACAGAAAGGGATTTAAAGCATAATGGGGTCGAAAAAGTTTTGTTCATATTTTCCAATAAACTCAGCCATATGGGGGCGACAAAGCAGGTGCAGTATACTATGCAAAATACATAAGTAATGAATAAATATGTATATGTCTCATAGGGGACTGTCAATCTATTTATGGAGATCTACGCGTGTAAAAACAAGCAGTTCTGTCAGGATGATTGGAAAAAGAATGCTTTTTGAGCTAAATAGATGAATATTCCAATATCATTTTCAACAGATTATAAAAAATGCAGGTATATACTAGCTGAAATCCATAAATTTTTTAAGGGGATTATTATGCCAGCTAAATTTTTCAGTCGTTTCTTGGGTTTGATTGCGTTAGTTATGGTATTGGGGGCAATCATTATTAACTTTGTTGTGGCTAAACCGATGGTGGAATATTGGATCTTACTCTTACTACCTTGTTTTGCCGTTCCAATTTTAACCTCAGTGATGATCACGAAGGATGAAAATCTTTAACATCATCGTTCAGTAAATCTATATTTCAATCCAATAGATGATGAATACTCAGTCTGTGCAAAAAGCTCACATCGGGTGGGCTTTTTGTTGATGTGTCTAAAGTATTTTATACTGTGCAAATGAGAAATTTAAAACGCCAGCACAAATTAAAGGTATCAAACGTGATTTGGTCAACTGAACAAGATGCCGTGTTGATCGAACATGCAGATTTAGCTATGTCTGAATTAATCCAGCACTTGGGATTTAGTGAAGAAGACATTTTACAAAGAAAAAAAGTATTGGGTTTAAACCGGCGGGCACGTCAAATTCAACGTTTATATTTTAAATAATTGAAATCAAATTCATTGAAAGCTGCGACAGATCTAAAATGTCTGTGAATTTAAAAACCCACAATCTGTGGGCTTTTAAATTTTTGCTCAATTATTTTGCAACAGCTTCAGAAGCAGGAGCCGCTTCAGTTGCATCTTGAGCAACTTCAGTTGTTTGAGCTTCAGATGCAGCAGCTTCAACTTTTTGTTCTTCAGCAGCAAATGTAGTTGCAGCAGCAGCAGAGATAAGTGTAGCGAAAAGTACTTTGTTTAAAGTTTTCATGATTCAATCTTCAGTCTATTTTTTTGGAAAAAACAACTTAATGTATTAATCATGATAAAAGTGTAATTAAAATGAGTTGTTATGTGTCTAGATTGTGAACATTTGCGAAAAACTTATCAAAATAAATCAATAGTTTGAAATCCATTACAAAATAATAAGTGTCATTCAAATGTCGTTTAATATTTGAAAGGCTTTAAAAAGAAAAACCCGAATAAATCGGGAAGTGTATTTTACATTGTTATTACAGCGAAACTTACACACTTTTCGCTTAATAACAATTTATCGCTGAAATATGACGCCATGATGAAAGGGAGATTATTCAGCAGGGCATTCAATTTTGAGTTTTTCTTTGTAATAGTCCTGTGCAATCTTCAAATCATTCAACATTTTATCTTGAGTATAGTCTTGGGCTGCGAGTTTGAGCATGGCAGGCATGTAGTTAGTTTTATATTCATGAGGGTAGTCATGACATAAGACTTGGGTTTTTTCCTTGATCGATGTACTTGGAGCATCTAAAACATCAAGGTATTGACTGATTTGCGCATCTGACTGCTCAAATTGTTGAGTCGCTTGTTCCGTTGTTAAATCAGCGTTTTGGCTTTCAGCTGCAGCCACCTCGTCATTCGGTTGTTGGCAGGCAGTCAGAAAAGTAGCAAAAAATATAAAAGAGAAAATTTTCAATTTTTTCATAAAGTTCAACTCACTGATGTGAATTTATAGGGTTTAAGTTTTCAATGATTTTAGCATTACCCTCTATAGTAACACCTGTGCAGGCAGATACGCAGAAAGTCTGATGTTGAATTGATAGTGCGTAAGCTATATGGATGATGAGTAAGTTTTAACGACTCTTAAGCAAAAGCGTAGAAATTTTTGTTTGGAATTACTAAACTATCGCATTGCAAATTTGCCGTCCAATTCCGAAGCTTCAAATTCCTCAATTTAAGCGTTGAACGATGTTGATGTTCATTGTCATCATTCAATTGCATAATCATTGCCTTGAAACGTTTTTACGCTCAACAGATTTTGCGAACATAGATTTGAATTTAGCATTGTTGAATGTGGCTTCGAAGATTTCGAATGCGGTTCGGGCATCATTTGCTAAATATAGCTAGAGGTTAAAACATTGAGTCAACATCCTGTCATTCAAGAATTGTTCGATCGTCCCATCGAGAGAAAACTGTGGGTGGCACCTATGGCAGGTGGGTTAGATTACGTTACTATTTACAATAACATCCAATTTAACGAGCATCAAAAGTGCATTATCTAACCAAAATTATTAACGGAATAACAATTTGCTTCCTAGCATCAGTGAACTGCTATGCTAAAGATGAACCATCAAATGCTCATAATGTAATTGAATTTAAATGGTACGAAGCCAAAAATAATTACAACAGAATAATCAGAGAGTCTAGAGAAGCCAAAAGGAATGATAGTGATTGTGAGGAAAAACTGGATAGCTGTGATAAAGATATGAAAAGCTATCTTTATTACCGGAAACCATTAGCTGCCGCAAAAGCTCGCTTAGATGCAGCTGAAAGCAAGCTATATGAGAAAATGTCATTAGAATTTGATGCAGATAATGTTGGTGTTCAGAAAGATTAATACTTTTATAAGAAGCGGCGTAATCAGAAAAGTCTTGTCGCGTTAAATAATAGATATTCTTTTCAGAAATATCTAAACTAGCGATATGCTGTAGTGCTCCTGTTTTTGTCCTAGCAAAACTGTCCGCCTCATCCAAATACTGAAATATGAATTCTCTGAGTGTTTTTGCTTAAGTTGCACCTCAGGGTTCAACATTTTTTCAGGGTGCAATTCAATTTCTGCCTCTGCGCGTTTAATCCACTCATCAGCCAAAGACTTTTAGCTAAATGTTTTGGATTGCTTGAATTCTGGGGAGCCTTGAAGTTGTACGCGGACTTGAGCTCTATACCGAGTTGTACCGTCTTTTGTTTGTCGCTTAGTGACTGTACCTATAAATTTGCAACATTGAAATTTCGTGGTGCAAATAGGTTGCAACTAAAGAGCATTAAAAGTCAATACGAAGCGACTAAACGAAGTTAAACGAGGTTAAAAGATTTTGAGTAAAAACAATGTCATTCAAGAATTATTCGATCGTCCCATCGAGAGAAAACTGTGGGTGGCACCTATGGCAGGGGTTACAGATCGCCCATTTCGTACACTTTGCAAATACTTTGGCGCAGGTCATGCTGTCAGTGAAATGATGACGGCAGATAAGACCTTACGCATGAGTAAAAAGAGTCTTTATCGTGCCAATTTTGATGGTGAGATAGCACCTATCTCAGCTCAAATTGCAGGGTCAGATCCAGCTGAACTGGCTGAAGCCGCTCGCTATCAAGTGGCAAATGGTGCGCAAATTGTCGACATTAATATGGGATGTCCGGCGAAGAAAGTTTGTAATAAGTTGGCAGGTTCTGCGCTGCTCAAAGATGAAGACTTGGTGGCTCGTATTTTAGATGCTGTGGTCGAAGCAGTTG
This sequence comes from Acinetobacter sp. YH01005, assembly GCF_013420465.1. Taxonomy (NCBI): domain Bacteria; kingdom Pseudomonadati; phylum Pseudomonadota; class Gammaproteobacteria; order Moraxellales; family Moraxellaceae; genus Acinetobacter; species Acinetobacter sp. YH01005. The sequence continues at coordinate 191,530 of NZ_VOYA01000005.1, forward strand.
ATGTGCCTGTGACCTTAAAAACCCGTTTGGGCTATCTCAATGGTCATGAAAACATTATGCGCGTTGCGAAGCGTGCCGAAGAAGCTGGGATTGCTGCATTGGCGCTTCATGGTCGTACACGTGAAGATATGTATCTGAATACGGCGCGTTATAGCTTAATTAAAGATGTGAAATCGTTGATCAATATTCCTGTGATTGCCAATGGTGATATTGATACACCTGAAAAAGCCAAATATGTATTGGATTATACTGGTGCCGATGCAGTCATGATTGGTCGCGCAGCTCAAGGTCGCCCATGGATATTCCGTGAAATAGGACATTACCTGACGACAGGTGAACATATGGCTGCACCAAGTATTATGGAAGTTCGTGACGTACTGCTCGGACATTTGTCTGAATTGTATGGTTTTTATGGTGAATATTCAGGTTGTCGAATTTCGCGTAAACATATTGCTTGGTACACCAAAGGTTTACGTTCTAGTAATGAGTTCCGCCAAAATATGTATAAAGTTGAATCTACAGCAGATCAATATAAAGTCGTCGAGGACTATTTCAATCACCTACTCGATCATGGTCAGATCATGAGTGATGTTCAAGTTGATCAGGTCAATTTGCTTGAAACCAAGTAACTTAAAGTCAAACGAAATAGATCTGTGCAATGTGATACAAAGTAGGCCGCTGTAAGTTAGTTAGATTGATTTGAAATAATGTCTTGTCCTGAAATAGATTGACAGTATTCCACTTCAAACCGAGTTAAGCAATTAGCTCGGTTTTAGTTTGCTCATACGTCTGATTCGGGGTGTTCATATTTAAACTTAAATGTGGTCTATAGCAATTATAAATCATGATAGATTCCGCAATTAAGTGATCTAACTCCTTCATGGTTTGACATCGTGTAGTTAAAAACTCCTGCTTTAATATTCCATTAATCCGCTCTGCTAATGCATTCTGGTAACAGTCTCCTCCATCTGTCATAGATGGACATACCCCATAATGGCGTAATGCCGATTGATATAGTTCAGAGCAATACTGAGAGCCTCTGTCTGAATGGTGAATCATCCTGGCTGCCCGATCTATCACATGCTGCATCGCCATGTGTAGTGCCTGCACAACATTCTCCGCACGCATATCATTCGATAACTTATAACCTTTAATCTGACGGGTATAAGCATCTGTCACCAATGATAAATAATGTACGCCTTCAGCACTCTCAACATAAGTAATATCACTGACAAAGACTTCGTTGGCTTGCACTGCTGAATAATCCTTTAATAAATTTGGATGCTTCTTCATCCAATGCTTGCTATCCGTAGTTTTTGTATAGCGACGCTTGGGGCGAATCAATAAATTATGCTCTTTCAATATTTTAAATAACTGATCCCGTCCACACTTTAAACCACGCTGCAACAATTTGCCTTTAATAAGCCAATACAACTTACGTGTTCCGATACTTGGCATGAGACAACGATATTCCATAACCAACTCAAGTATTTGTTCAGTTGCTTGTGCAGTCATTTGAGCACGTTTTTCTGCTTGATAATAAGCTTGTCGGGTGATTCCCAACCACTGACAATAATGTGAAACGCTTAGTCCTCTTTGGCTTTGCCAATCTTTGAAACGTGCTCGGTATACTTTTTTCCAAGATCAGTCCCACATTCTTTATCAATGTGATAAATCACATCCTGAATAAATTCAGTTTTAAGCTTTTCTGCGGCTAACTGCTTTTCTAATTGGCGGATTCGTTGTTGGGGTGTTAATTGGCGTTTAGAAGAAGGCGGCATATTCGAAGTCCAGTCCTGTTGTCCGTGCTTGCGTAACCATACCAGCACAGTTGATCTTCCTTGAATACCATATTTTGCCTGAGCTTGTTTATAAGTAATTTGCCCTTTTTCTACTTCATGTACAACCATCATTTTAAAGGCGAAGCTATAATCACGTTGTGTGCGTTTAACTCGTTGTTCTTGTGCATGTTCCATAAAATAAGTCTCTTAAGGTGTAAACTTATTTCAGGACGGGACATAAGTGCCTAATAAAAAGCCCTCAATGTTGAGGGCTTTTTATTAGGCATTCATGTTTGAATGACCCGTTGAGCGAGGTCTTAGTTAAAGCGCATTTCTAAAACCAATTGATTGATCAAGTCGGGTGCTTCCAATTCACGTATTTGAGAGACATTAGTTCCTGCCCAAAATGCACCATATTCATGTACGCCATGCTTGCTGGCTGCTGCATGTAATTGTTTGCCTAAATCATAGCTATATGGGTAAGCCGGAACGGTTGGGCGAGTCGGCGTATCAATATCTGTGTGCCAGTTATTGATAATGCCACGTGCAGGCCGGCCTGAAATACTTGATGTAATCTGCGTGATGGGCGCATCAAATAGTGCTTTGCGATAAGCCTCATTTGCATTTGATGTTTTGCATTGCACAAAAGCAGTGCCCAGTTGAACAGCATCTGCACCCAACTCCATAATTTGATAGGCCTGATGTCCATTCATAATGCCACCAGCTGCAACAACGGGGCATTGAATATGGCGTTTCAAGAGCTGAACTAAGTCACGAGTTTTAACGCTGCTATCGAAGTTTTCATTGAAAATGCCACGGTGACCACCAGCTTCAATACCTTGAGCAATCACGATATCAATACCCGCAGCTTCAATCAGTTTAGCTTCTGCTAAATTGGTTGCAGAAACTAGAGTCAAAATACCCGCTTGTTTTAAGGCCTGAATTTGATGTGGGTGCGGAATGCCAAAATGAAAACTCACCGCTTTGGGGCGCGTTTCCAGTAAGAGGTTTAGAAAATGGTCATTATCTTTAAAGCTTGGATAAATACAGTTCAGTGCTTCTGGAGCTTCTGCATTATATTGAGCAAAGCGTGATTTAAATTGCATGATCCATTTGGCAGCAACTTGTTCATCGAGTTCTACTGTGTCATGACAAAAAAAATTGACCTGAAAAGGTTGTTCAGTGAGTTCTTGAGTTTGTAATATTTGTTGACGTGCATTCTCAACACTGCTTGCACCTAAACCCAGTGAACCAAGTCCACCTTGATTTGACACTTCTGCAGCAAGTTCAGGTGTAGAAACACCTGCCATTGGGGCAAGAAATATAGGGTGTTTGATGCCAAGTTTTTCTAATAAAGTCATGTGCATACTCCAATCACTCTAAATACTTTGCCCAAGCGAGTGAAATTAAGCAAATAATATTCGTTATTTCTTATCAAAATGGTCTTATTCTTAAACGAAAGTTGTACTTGAAATTAAGCGACACCTCGTGTCGTAGTAATGATGTATGACCCGACTTTTGAGGTGGATCCTTTTAAAATAATGCTGTGTTCACTTTAAATTTTATAATTCTCCCATGTCTGAACGTATCCGTGAAAAACTGCAAATTTTAGCCGATGCTGCCAAATATGATGTCTCATGTTCTTCGAGTGGTAGTAAGCGCCAAAATAAAGACAAAGGTCTGGGTAATACTGGAAACGGTATTTGCCATAGCTATACTGAAGATGGTCGCTGCGTTTCGTTATTAAAAATTCTATTTTCCAATGTCTGTATTTTTGACTGCGCATATTGTGTGTCCCGTCGAAGTAACGACGTAAAGCGCGCAGCATTTACGGTACAGGAAGTGGTCGATTTGACTATGAATTTTTATCGTCGGAACTATATTGAGGGGCTATTTTTAAGTTCGGGGATTTTTAAATCGGCGGATTACACCATGGAACGTATGTTGCAGGTGGTAAAAAAACTGCGTTTAGAAGAAAATTTTAATGGTTATATTCATCTGAAGACCATTCCGGGGGCATCTCAGGAAATCATTACCGAAGCAGGTTTATATGTCGACCGTATGAGCATTAATTTGGAAATGCCGACAGAAGATGGTTTAAAAAAATTTGCACCTGAAAAAAGTCATGTTGAAGTCCAAAAAGACTTAGGTATCGTGCGAGATCGTTTGATTCAATTCAAAGATGAACGAAAAATAATACGCACAGTTCCTAAATTTGTACCCGCAGGACAAACGACGCAAATGGTGGTGGGCGCACATCAAGAGTCTGACCGTGATGTCATACTGATGGCAGACCGTCATTACAAAGAGTTTAAGCTCAAGCGTGTGTATTACTCGGGTTATATTCCAATTAATGAAGAGGAGCGTGCGCTGCCAGCTGTGGGGTCTGCGCCACCTTTATTACGAGAAAATCGGCTGTATCAAAGTGATTGGTTGATGCGTTTTTATGGGTTTGAAGCGACGGAATTGGTCGATGAAGAGCATCCAAATTTAGAATTGGATATTGACCCTAAATTAGCGTGGGCACTGCGTCATCCCGAGCAATTTCCCGTGGATATCAATCGTGCTGAATATCAAATGATCTTACGTGTGCCGGGTATTGGTGTACGTTCTGCTCAAAAAATTGTTCAAGCACGACGTTTTGGGAAAATCCATATCGACCAATTAAAACGTATGGGTATTTCCTACAACAGAGCACAACATTTTATACGCTGTGAAGATTCTCCAAAATTTATTCGAGATCAACAGCCACATCAAATACGTCAGCAGATCTTGCAAAGTGGCCAGTCGAAATATACGCAGCAAATTTCTCCACAATTGAACTTAGGTTTTTAGGATACAGTCGTGAGTATTTATGTCTTTGATGGCACGATGACAGGATTGTTAAGTTGTGTTTTTCGGGCCTTTCAATTTAAGCAATTTGACATTCAGATTTGTACAGATGGGCAAGTGCAGGCAGGTCTTTTCGCCGAAGTCATTGATGTGGCTAGTCATGATGAACATGCACAGCGGGTATGGCAGGGTTTAAAACTCAAAGCATCTGATCGTGCGTTGAAACAGTTTTATTATGCATTTTTATCCGAGCAGCAGCAGGCTTTTCAGCATTGCTTTAATTTTGCAGTGTATGTGTTTCAGCAGCAGCGAGATGTATCAAAGAATTATGGTCATGCAGACGTATTGGGTCTGAGTCAATGGGCGAAGCAAGTGGGACGTGAAAAACATCGTATGGAAGCTTTTGTGCGTTTTAAAAAATGTCAGGATGGTTTGTTTATTAGTTTAGTCTCACCTGATTTTAATGTATTGCCTTTGATCGAGCGGCATTTTAAGGCACGCTATCAAGATCAGCGTTGGTTGATTTACGATGAAAAACGCAACTATGGCATTTACTATGACTTAAAACAGGTGCATCAAGTGGATATGGATGCCACAACCATAGATGGGCAAATACAGTCCGGCCATAGTCAATCTTTCAATATCGAACTGGATGATGATGAAGTTTTATATGATCAGCTTTGGAAAGATTATTTTAGCAGTGTCAATATTGAAGCCCGACGTAATATGAAATTACATGTGCAGTATGTGCCACGTCGTTATTGGCGTTATATGAATGAAAAAGCGATTTAGGTGCGAATCATCTGGCAATTTTCGGGCATAATGATTGCGCTTTTGATTGTTTAAGTGAGACCTTGATGAAATTATTTCTTGTTACGACCGTTCTGACGGCAATGACGCTCACGGCGTGTTCTGCAAATAAGCAAGAAAAGAAAACATTCGATCCGAAAAGTTATCAAGTTGCTGATACTGCTGGATTACAACGACGCTTTGAACAATTAAATCAAACTCTAGCAACAGATTTTAGCCAACTAAAAAAAGTAGAAAGTATGGCTTTTTCAGATCAATCCGCTTTAGATGTTCAGAACTTAAAAACTTTAAATCAGCATTTTGTTGCCAATACCGCTTTAAAAAGCTCCAAAATTGCCTATTGCGAAGTAATGAATCATTATTTTGCTGAAATGTATCATCTCGGACATGTTAACTTAGCCTTGGTGAAAGACGTTAAACTACCAAATGCCGCAAATGAAGATTTGAGTCAGGTATTTGCGAATGCAGACCAATTTTATGATTTTATTATCAATCGCTATACCACGTATAAGCAGGCACAAGAAACTATGCAATATGGTTGTAATCTAAAAGCTGCACTAGCAGATTAAAAAAAGCCCCTCATTTGAGGGGCTTTTTATTTACAGAAATTAGCAGCCTGTTAGTTTTTCCGGTTGTGGACGTTCGCCAGGGAAGAAGATTGGACGTAATTTGACGCCGATACCGTTCCCAATGAAGGCAAATACTAACCATAACCAGCCGTGTAAACTACCTGAAGCGATACCACTGAAATATGCACCAATGTTACAGCCGTATGCTAAACGTGCGCCATAACCCAACATCAAACCACCGATCACAGCCGCTAGCAGTGAACGTTTTGGGATATTAAAGTTCGGTGCAAATTTGCCTGCTAGGCTCGCTGCGAGTAAAGCTCCGAGCATGATGCCGAAATTCATCATTGACGTGATATCAAACCATAATGACTCGGTCAGTGCTTTAGCATTTGCAGGTTGCTGCCAATATGCCCAAGATGCGACATCGATCCCCATGACACTTGCTGATTTTGCGGCCCAAACGGCTAAGGCAGAGGTCACGCCCCAAGGACGGCCTGCAAGTGCGAGTGTGGCAAAGTTCAGTAAAGTCATGATAATTCCGCCCCAAACCAATGGCCATGGACCACGTAGAAAACGTTTCCAGCCGTGTTGCTTGGCTTGCGGTTCAACTTCAAGCTGACCATGGCGTTTCTTTTCAAAGTAAATTGTTGCTGCGGCAATCATTGCAAAGAGCACAAAGTTTAAAATCAGTGCAGGGACTACACCAAAGCTTTTGACTAAAGAAATCGGCTCAAAGTGGGGAAGGTCAAACCACCATTGAATATGCGAAGTTGCAATCAATGAACCTGTACAGAAGAAGATCAGCGTTACAATCATACGTGCGCTACCTGCGCCCACAGTGTACAGGGTCCCTGATGCACAGCCGCCGCCAAGTTGCATACCAATACCAAAAATAAAGGCACCGATCATCACGGACATTGAAACAGGATTAACGTTACCTTTGACGGGGTTGCCAAATAATTCACCCGCACCTAAAGCAGGGAAGAAGAGCAGTACAGCCAATGCCAACATGATCATTTGTGCACGCAAGCCACGACCACGACGCTCTTTAATAAAGACACGCCAACTCGAGGTGAAACCAAAAGACGCATGATAAAGGGTCATACCCAAAGCACCACCAATTAAAAATAGTAATGCTTGGTTAACGCCTACAATCAGATAAGCACCAATGGTAACTAAAATTAATAAAACAAAAGCCACCCAAATCGATATATTGGATCGATTGGCTGGCGTAGCAATAACAGACATGGAGAAAAAAGCTTAAAAAATGTATCTCTATTTTACGGTTTTTATATATTGTAAAAATGAATATTGTTGAAAAATCACACAATCATTGCTGTGTATAATTGATTTAATATATTTAAAAAACTGATGAAGTGGGCATTAAACTGGATTTACATTAAATAAAGAACCAATCCAACTAGAAAAAAGCATGGCTGCAATGCCCCAAAGCGCAACACGTAGACTGCCTTTCAACATAGAAGTGCCAGCTGCATAACTGGCCAAGGCACCGAGGAGTGCTAGGGAAATTACGCCAACGGCCATAACAGTTTTTTCAATATGCATGTCAGCACTGATCAAGATCGCAACCATCGGAAATAGCGCACCAATTGAAAATGCTAAAGCCGATGAGAGTGCTGCTTGAACGGGTTTTGCTGCGGTATTGTCATGGATTCCAATTTCATCTCGTGCATGGGCCTCTAGTGCATCATGGGCAGTTAATTGGACTGCAACTTCATGTGCTAGGTTCGGCTCTAACCCACGATTTACATAAATTTGAGTCAGCTCTTTAAGCTCCATATCTGGGTTACGTTGTAATTCTTTATGCTCCATGTGAAGATCTGCTTTTTCGACGTCTTCTTGAGATTTCACAGAGATATATTCGCCCGCCGCCATAGAGGTTGCACCAGAGATGAGTCCTGCAATGCATGTAATGAGTAAGGTATGGCTAGAAGCACCACTTGCAGCCATGCCCATAATTAAACTAGTGACGGAGATAATGCCATCATTTGCACCGAGTACAGATGCACGTAGCCAACCTGTACGTTCCATATAATGTTTTTCGGTATGATGTGAATAAGACATTCTTTTCTCTAAATTTGTTATTTATATGACCTCATAAGATTGACCTGACATCAGTTAAATTTCAAGTTAAAAATAGATTGAAACAGTAAGTTGAATAAAATACAGATATAAAAAAAGCACCCGAAGGTGCTTTTTTTTAAGAATGCTTATTGTTGAGCTTTTTCTTTCACGTTTGCTGCACCTTGCTCAACAGCACCTGCAGTTGCAGCAGTCGCGTCTTTAGCTGCTTCTTTTGCATTGTGTGCAGCAGCTTCAGCATTTTCTGCAGCATTGTCAGCTGCTGTCGCAGTTGCAGTTGCAGCATTATCTACAGCAGTAGCTGTCGCAGTTGCCGCTTCTGAAGTTGCATCAGCAATGTCATGGCCTGCTTGGTCAGCAGCGTTTTCTAGGTGTTCACCAGTTGTTGCACCTGTTTCTGGCGCTTTGTCTTTATTACAGCCAACAAGTGCAACAGTTGCAGCCAAACCTAAAGCAACAAGTAATTTATTCATTTTGATCTTTCCTTTTTTTGTTATGCCCGTAGCATGGGCTGAATTTATATTAGCTGAAAAAATATTCAAAAATCGATCAAAAATTGTTGATTTAGTGTAATTTTATCCAGCATATTTTGTAGTTTAAAAGCCTTTATATCTACTTATAGCGTTAAGGGTTTTGTCTAAATAATTCTTCAATTGAAGTCACAAGTAGATAGATAAATTCACTGTCTTCATGGCGCCATAAATATATTTCTTCCCCCAATTGTGTATCGTCTACCGTACGCATCAATAAATAATCGCCATCACCGTTATGTGCAATGGCAATGCTGTTTTCAGGGAAGTCTTCAATTTTACTTATAGTTTGATGTTCTGCGGCTAGATGATTCATCGTACGTTTTATTCTTTTCACATCGCTGGTGTCTTGGAAGGGAAAAAGCCACCAAGCTTCGATGTCATCACCATCTTTAAATTCATCCGCACTAGAAAAGCTAATGCCGAATTCGCCACTATTTTCAATTTGCATTTTGGCTTTATATTTTTCTGGAAACTTAAATCCTAATTGTTCTTCAGTTGCAGTAATAAATTTTAAGTCTAATGGAAAGGGCATGATGTTGTTCTTAAATTATTTTGGTGTTTTATGAATAAGCTTGGCGTAAATTTTAGTCAATATTTTTTACACTAGTTATTTTTATCCTAGATGTTTTAGTTATGGACATATGGGGCATAAAAAAGCCTGCAATCAATGCAGGCTTTTTTGAGAAATTAATCTATTAAGATTAAAGACCAGCAGATGCTTTAAGCGCTTCCACTTTGTCAGTTTTTTCCCATGTAAATGCGGTATCAGAACCTTCACGACCAAAGTGACCATACGCAGCAGTTTGTTGGTACATCGGTTGGATTAAGTTCAACATACGAGTAATACCGTATGGACGTAAGTCAAAGTGTTCACGTACAAGTACAATAATCAAATCTTCAGATACTTTTGCAGTATTGAATGTGTTGATCGAGATAGATGTTGGTTCTGCAACACCAATCGCATAAGACACTTGAATTTCACATTTGTCAGCTAGACCAGCAGCCACAATGTTTTTAGCAACATAACGGCCTGCATAAGCAGCAGAACGGTCAACTTTTGATGGATCTTTACCAGAGAACGCACCACCACCGTGACGAGCCATACCACCGTAAGTATCTACAATGATTTTACGGCCTGTTAAACCACAGTCGCCTACAGGGCCGCCAATGACGAACATACCTGTTGGGTTGATGTGGAATTTAGTGTCTGCATGGAACATTTCAGCAGGAATCACTTTTTTCACGATTTCTTCAATTACCGCTTCTTTCAATTGAGCTTGAGTAATTTTGGGATCGTGCTGAGTTGAAAGTACAACTGCGTCTAAGCGAACTGGCATGCCGTTTTCATAAGCAAATGTTACTTGGCTTTTTGCATCGGGACGTAACCAAGCAAGTTTGCCTTGTTTACGTAGTTCAGCTTGTTTTTCCATTAAGCGATGCGCATATGAAATCGGTGCTGGCATAAGCACATCAGTTTCACGGCTTGCATAACCAAACATTAAGCCTTGGTCGCCCGCACCTTGATCTTCTGGTTTTTGACGGTCAACACCCTGAGCAATTTCAGGTGATTGTTTACCGATCATGTTGATCACGGCACAAGTTGAACCATCAAAGCCAAGATCTGAATGATGGTATCCGATACCATTTACGGTATTACGAACAATCGCTTCAAAGTCAACATTTGCAGTTGTTGTGATTTCACCGGCAAGTACAACCGCACCCGTTTTTACAAGCGTTTCACAAGCAACCCGTGCATATGGGTCTTCTTTTAAGATTGCATCCAAAATAGCATCACTGATTTGGTCAGCCATTTTATCCGGATGGCCTTCGCTTACAGATTCCGAGGTAAATACAGCGTACTCGCGCATAAGTCCTATCACAGTTAAATTTAAAGACGCAATATGTTACATCGAGAAAGCGTTTAGGACTAGCTTAACATGACCAAATTGGATGAAATTAATTCATTTCAATGACTTTTTAATTGATATAGGCATCTAAAAAATTGATATGAGCTATGGATTTCTCATTTTAATTTTGTATGATGAGATAAAACAGAGATATTGGGCTTTGGTACAAGCAACAATGTGATTAGGCGTTAAAATGCCTAAATTGGCTTTTTAAGTGAATCAATTATAAGAAAAAATCAAATCAGTATCCTGTGATTTATCAATGATGAATGTCATGAACTGTCAGAATATGACTGTTCATGACAATTAATCGTTTAATTTGAAAAATAAAACACAATAAATGCGGGCTTTTGAGACTTGGTATGCAAATTGCCTATTTGTCATTACGTTGAATGGGGAAACGTAATGAAACAGTCTGGTTTTACACTCATTGAAATTATGATCGTGGTGGCAATCATCGGTATTTTGGCTGCAATTGCTACTGTATCTTACAATGGCTATGTCGCTCGGGCGCAAGTGGCTGAAGTATTAACAATGATTTCACCCTATAAATTAAAACTGATTGAAAATTATTCAGAGGAACAAAACTGTGTAGATTTGAATACAGCGCTGAATGAAAGTATCAGTACCAAGTATATTGCGAGTAGTGAAATTACTGATGTGGCAGGAACGTGTTCAGTGGTTTTTACGTTTAAATCAACAGATGTCAATTTTGCTCTTCGCTCAAAGCAGATCTATTTTAGTATTCCAGATGGTTTAAATGGTGCTTGGAATTGTCAATCGGATGATATTTCGCAGCGAAATTTACCTGCTACATGTCGTGGGATCTAAAGTATTGAATGTGAAACCGTGAGTATATTGGATAAGTGCTGATTTCATAGGGATGAGTACGACGTTTGAGTTACCCAAACCATAGTGGGTTTAATTATTGAAAGTATTTCATATTTCAAATGGTCATTTATTTAGACAAGCTTTGACTACCACTTTTATTTGCAATTGCCTTTCGATGTATCGGACTTTTATCAATTACAGAGCGTTTGCTTTCACCACCAAACTCTAAATATGCATTGCGTTGTCATTGATTCGCCATATAAAAGCGTCACTGTATACAAAATAAACGACATGCATAGGCTTGAAATTGAGCAATAAGCGCCCAAAATACAGGTGGTGCAGGAATAATTAGCGAAAATTTGCCCCTGAGGCTTTACCCATTCCGCTTTTTTTAAGACAATATGCACATCTTTGAATTCTTATTCATCTTACTCTTTTAAACCATTTGTTTGGACTCTGACCTATGACAACCCCGCTTAACGAACGTCGTATTGCAAACGCAATTCGTGTATTGGCAATGGATGCTGTGCAAAAAGCAAATTCAGGACATCCAGGTGCTCCAATGGGGATGGCAGATATTGCTGATGTGGTATGGCGTGAATTCCTCAACCACAACCCTGCAAACCCACAATGGGCAAACCGTGACCGTTTCGTATTGTCAAACGGCCATGGCTCTATGTTGCAATATTCGTTATTGCATTTAACAGGTTATGACCTGTCTATTGAAGATTTGAAATCTTTCCGTCAATTGCATTCTAAAACTCCAGGTCACCCAGAATTGGGTTATGCACCGGGTATCGAAACAACGACTGGTCCATTGGGTCAAGGTATTGCAAACGCTGTAGGTTTTGCACTTGCTGAAAAAACTTTAGCGGCTCAATTCAACAAAGATGACATCACAGTTGTAGATCACAACACTTACTGCTTCTTGGGCGACGGCTGTTTAATGGAAGGTGTTTCTCACGAAGCATGTTCATTGGCTGGTACTTTGGGTCTAGGTAAATTAGTTGTTTACTACGATGACAACGGCATCTCGATTGACGGTGAAGTAGAAGGCTGGTTCTCTGACGACACAGAACAGCGTTTCTTGGCATACGGTTGGCAAGTGCTTAAAGTTGACGGTCATGATGCAGATGCAATCCGTGCGGCAACTGTTGAAGCAAAAGCTGAAACTGCGAAACCAACCTTAATTATCTGTAAAACCATTATTGGTTTAGGTTCACCAAACAAACAAGGTAAAGAAGATTGCCACGGTGCGCCGCTTGGTAATGATGAAATCGCTTTAACTCGTGAAGCTTTGGGCTGGACAGAAGGTCCATTTGAAATTCCTGCTGATGTTTATGCAGCTTGGGATGCAAAAGCCAAAGGTACTGCTTCTGAATCTGCTTGGAACGACACATTTGCTGCTTATGCTGCTAAATATCCAGCAGAAGCAGCTGAACTAAAACGTCGTCTTTCTGGTGACCTTCCTGCTGACTTCGCAGCAAAAGCGGATGCTTATATTGCTGAAGTAAATGCTAAAGCTGAAACAATCGCTACTCGTAAAGCTAGCCAAAATGCCATTCAAGCATTTGCGCCGCAGCTTCCAGAAATTCTAGGCGGTTCTGCTGACCTTGCAGGCTCTAACCTGACTTTATGGAAAGGCGCAGAAGGCGTTGAATCTAACCCAGCGGGTAACTACGTTCATTACGGCGTACGTGAATTCGGTATGACTGCAATTGCGAACGGTGTAGCGCTGCATGGCGGTTTCGTTCCTTATGTAGCAACATTCTTAATGTTCATGGAATATGCGCGTAATGCAGTACGTATGTCTGCATTGATGAAACAGCGTGTGATTCATGTGTATACCCATGACTCAATTGGTCTAGGTGAAGATGGTCCTACACACCAACCTGTAGAGCAAATTGCATCTTTACGTGGTACACCAAATCTAAACACTTGGCGTCCATGTGACACTGTTGAAGCGTCTATTTCTTGGAAATCTGCATTGTTACGTAGCGAAGGCCCTACAGCGTTAATCTTCTCTCGTCAAAACTTGCCATTCCAAACTCGTACAGCAGATCAAATTGCTGACGTAGCGAAAGGCGGTTATGTACTTGCAAAAGAAAAAGGTGAGTTGAAAGCAATCATCATTGCAACAGGTTCAGAAGTTTCATTGGCAATGGATGCTTACGCACAGTTAGAAGGCGTACGTGTGGTTTCTATGCCATGTGCTGAAGAATTCGTAAAACAAGACGCTGCTTACCGTGAAGCGGTTCTTCCAGCTGCGATCCGCGCTCGTGTTGCGGTTGAAGCTGCGCATGTGGATTACTGGTGGAAATTTGTAGGTCTTGACGGCCGTGTAATCGGTATGACGACTTACGGTGAATCTGCTCCAGCAAAAGACTTGTACAAACACTTCGGTATCACAGCTGATGCTGTTGTTGCTGCAGTGAAAGAAATTACCGCTTAATCTGTAAAGATTAACCGTAAAAAAGACGCCCCAGAGAAGGGGCGTTTTTTATTGCAGAGATTAAATTTATTTTTAATTGTGAAATAACGATTTGTAACGAATGAATTAAAGCATTGGTTTAAAATTAATTCATTCATGCAGTATTCAGCCACGGGTGCAATGTTGCCCCAAGTGAGGAAACGATGAGCCTTTACGATCAGATAAATGATGAAATTGTACTGATGGATGCTGGTGAACAGAAATGGATAGGCACGGACTTAGAGCTTGAAGCCATGGTTGCAGTAGAATTGATGCTGCAAGATTTGCAAGAAGACAAAGTGATTAAGATTCGCCGTAAGAACCATGAAAAGCATACAGGCTTGAAGCAGGTTGACCGCATTTTGGTTGAGAAGCTATAAGCTAAATGGTTAAAAAGTCCGATTGTTCGGGCTTTTTATTTGCCGATCGTATTTATAAAACGGATAAGAAAAAGTCCATCCAAGACTTATCAAGACTAAAAAAGAGCGCATTAAATAAAGTGTTTTAAACACATGAAGCTTTATTTCAGTTATAAAAATCCAGTGCTCATTTAAAAAAGACATCAAACGTGCAAATACAGATTAAAAATTTAACAGAAATTTCAAAAAACCAATGGCAGCCGCTTTGGGAGCTGTATTTAAAATTTTATAAAAGTCAGGTGCCAGATGAAGTGACTGAGCGAACGTGGCACAGGTTAAATGCTGCTGACTGCGAACATATGTATGGCTTTGCAGCTGTGATTGATCATCAAGTAGTTGGGATCGTGCATGTCATTGAACATGAGAGCTGCTGGACATTACAGCCTTATGCCTATTTGCAGGATTTATATACCCATGAAGATTATCGCGGGCAGGGCATCGGCAAGGCGCTGATCGCGAAAGTGAAAGAATATTGTGATCAGCGGCAGTGTGACCGTGTGTATTGGCTTACGCATCAGGATAATGAAACTGCGCAAAAACTGTATGATCAAATCGCGAAAAAAACAGGATTTATCCAATATCGCTGTCATTAACTCAATGTAAAAGGCTATTCTAAATGAACAGCAACTCTTGCGTGAAGAGCTGCTGGATCTGAGCATTTAAGCTGAAACTTTAAAGTTTTTAGCTGAGTCGGCTTCTTGCTGAATGATCCATTCTCCACCTACGCGGAACGATGAGGCTGAGGCATAGGTATCTTCCATAAATTGGAAAAAGCTGATTAAACCGTTTTGAACTTTGGCTTTAATTGAAAAAGGCGAGGTGAAAGTATTTTTTGCATAGACTGAGGTGTAGGTGAATTGACCAAATACAGCTACAGTTTCATCTTCAGCGATCATATCCGTGATTTGAAATTCATCGATATTCCAGTAAGTGCCGACATTGGCAAAGGTATATATATAAATGTCTCTACCTGTTCCAGACCCAGCCCACGGCTCAATTTGTTTAAGTTCTGGGTTGCTGAAGTTTAAGGAAACATACGCCGCGTCTTCAGCTACCAGTAGCTGAGTTGCATTTTCAACGAGTTCTTTTGACGTATTCATGAGAAATGCTAAAACGACATCTTTGGGCGTTTTAGTGTTTAAGGCTTTTTCAATAGCCAGCGATTGTTCTGTCATTTTTCGGTACTCAGATTTTTATGATGTCTAAAAATCTTAAGTGGATTTGTTTTGAAAACCTACGACTCAGATGGGTTGATGTTTCCTAAATTTAGGATAAATAACTCATGGATCAATTAAATTATTAATTATTTGAAATATATGGGAAATTTAATAATTGAGAGTGGTTGTAGATGCTGCTACAGATTTTACAAAACTATCGTTCTAAACATGCTACAAAACGTTTTATCTTTAAAGCTGTAATACGGCTAAAAATCTATAGACTTAATGGTATTCGAAAGTGAGATAAAAACATGAACTTTAAAGCATTAACAATCGGTTTGGCGGTTGCATCAGTTACAACAATTTCTATGGCAAAACCTGTTGCCTATCAAATTGATCCTACTCATACAGCAACAGTATTTACTTGGAATCATTTTGGTTTCTCAACGCCTTCTGCAAACTTTAGTGACATTCAAGGGACAATTAATGTCGATAATGCAAAACCTGCAAATTCGTCTGTGAACGTGACGATTCCATTATCAAGCTTAAATACCAATGTCAAAGCATTAGATGATCATTTAAAAACAGCTGATTTCTTTGATGCTGAAAAGTATCCAAATATCACGTTTAAAAGTACAAAAGTTCAAGCGATCAGCAAAACTAAATACAAAATCACGGGTGATTTAACAGTTAAAAATGTGACTAAACCAGTGGTATTGGACGCTGTATTGAACAAGCAAGCCGTGCACCCAATGACCAAAGCAGAAACGATTGGTTTCAATGCAACGACTTCTTTTGATCGTTCAGCATTTGGCGTAGGTGCATATGTACCGAATGTAGGCGACAAAATTACGGTAAATATTACGACTGAAGCCGCTGTGTCTACAGCAAAGGCAGCAGCGAAATAAGATTTAGCTCCCTCAGCTAAGTTAGGAAAGCACCCATTTGGGTGCTTTTTTATGTCTTGAAGATATTTAACTGGTGTGATCAATCGCGATTGAGCAGCAATAGGCAGCCAAAACTGATGAAGATTCCACCGGTAATTGCGTCAATTTTTTTACTAAATTTTTGATAGTAATGCGTCATTTTAGGTGCTGAGAATAAGACCGCAACCAATGCAAACCAAATCAGACTTTCAATAAAGACTAAAGCCAATAAAGAGCTCTGTTCGAAAATACTAACATTTGCACTGATCCCAATGGAAAATACACTACTGAAATAAACCAATGCTTTAGGATTGGCCATATTGGTCAAGAAACCTTGAAATAACAGCGTCAAAGGCGATTTTTTCTGTACGGCTTGCTCGGTTGGTTTTGTTATTGTGCCGAGGTCTTTACTCCATGCAGACTTTAATAACTGAGAGCCTAAATATAAAAGATATAGGCCTCCCAAAATCATGAGGCATTGTTGTAACCAAGCCATTTTCTGAAATAGAAAATGTAAGCCACTTATTGCACAAATTGACCAAACTAAAATACTGAGTGAAATACCTAACGCGGCAAATAATGCATGTGATCTGGATTGTCGAATAGCACTTTGAGTGACAAAAAAGAAGTCTGGGCCTGGGCTGATGAGAGCAAAAAAGTGGATGAGCGCAATGCTGAGTAAGGGAGTCATTCTAATGGCTTATACGTTTTGAAGTGCAACTGTTATAAGCCATTTAGCATTAAATTAATAGCTGTTTTAAAGCTGAAGTTGTTGTAAAAATTGCTGCAAAATAAGGGGAGCAACACGTTCTAAATGAGGTGCTTGTTGTTGGCTTTGCATGCGTAAATTTGAGATGTTAATTTGTGCTTTATGTAATTCACATGTATGCCCAATTAGCCATTTTTCCATGGCCTGTGTTTCTGCTTCAATATGAAACTGTAGGGCTAAAATATTGGGCCCATAGCTAAACGCTTGATTTGGGTAAATTGCTGAGCTGGCGAGTAACTGTGCATTTGTAGGTAAATCAAAGGTATCACCATGCCAATGCAGTACAGGCACTTGATCTAATGGCGCTAAAATATTGTTAGTAATGGCATCAAGCTCCAAGGCACTCCAACCGATTTCTTTGCTATGACCTGCATAGACTTTCGCTCCCAATGCATGCGCAATGAGCTGAGCACCTAAGCAAATGCCTAAAGTCGGTAAATTACTCTCTAAACGTACTTTAAGTAAGTCTAGTTCTTTTTGTAGGAAAGGGTAGTCATTAGTTTCATAAACTCCGATCGGGCCGCCCAAAATGATGGTAAGCCCTGTATGTTGCATAGCTTTACTCAGGTCATCGACACCAGCTTCGAAGTATCTCACCCGATAACCCAATTGGTAAAATACATCTTCCAATGAACCCAAATCTTCAAATGCAAGGTGTTGAATGACGTAAATGGTTTCGTTTAATGCAGTACTCATAGGGATTTTTCAGGATTAAAATTTCAAAATAGAATGTAGCTTGAATTGTCGGAGATTAAAAAGGAAAACTGTAAATTTTTCACAATTGCGAAAAGAGATAAATATAGAAGTTGGCTGAAGCATATTGTTTTTTTCTTTGAATGATTAGGTTCGTTCGTTGAACTTAGCATTTAAAACTTTGGTGCTGTGAATTAAGGGATCCCGCAAGGCTTTATTGGTAAAATTTATGAGAAAAAGTGCATGAAATTTTGATAAAGCTTTGGTTTAGTATAAAAAAAAGATGAAAAACCAATGGAAAAGCGTTTAGAGATGCGTATGATGAAATCTTCGACAAACAACAGTTCATTTTTCTTTTAATATCATCACATAATTAGATAACTGATTTTAAAAGTAAAAAAATATAAGCCAGGGAACTTGTATGCAGTCAAAACATAATCGAGATGCCAGTCTCTTGCATGCGATACATAAAATTTTATTAAAGGAATGGGACCCGTTAGGGATTCGCCGTATTCCTGCTTTACGTGATGAGTATGATGATTATTTGCCCAATATTTTTAAATTAATTCAAGAGGATTCAAGTGAATCAGAAATTTTTGAATATTTATGGTGGGTTGAGCAAAAAGTCTTAGAGAAAAAAGGACAGAAGGAACATACCCTAAAAATTGCGAAAATGCTGAAGGCAATTGAGCGCTAGTTTGCGGTCGTGTACGCATAAAAAACCGATACATATCCGTATCGGTTTTTTATATTGAATCTCTTAGAAGTCTATTAGAAACGGTTTAGAATTTCTTTTCTAAGGTAAACATAAAGCTTGGAATTGCTTCATTGATACGAGATTGGTATAGCGCGCCAGAACTTTGTTCTTTTAACACTTCTTTATAATCTGAGCTGAGAATATTACGTGCATTCACCGATGCAGACCAATTTTGATCAAAGCGTTTAGTAAAACTCACATCCATGTTAACACGTTCATTGCTGGTGCGATTGTACGGTTCGTTACTCAGTGCACGTGTATATTCAGGGGTGTAATTGAGGTTCACACTTGTTGCAATACGCCACGGTTGATAGTTGTAAGATAAACCTGCACTAGCGGTATAAGGTGCAACATCGCTTGCCAAACGATCAGAGCCGTCAGCTTCTTCAATCTTTGCACGTACAGTTGAAAGCTGAGCATTCAACATAAATGAATGGCCATTCTCCGTTTGCTTCAGTGCATAACGTCCAGCAATTTCTACACCATAAGTAGTTGCACTGTCTTGGTTATATGGGCGTTCGACAAAACGGCAATCGGTATTTCCTGTTTCGCAACGACCGCCTGTAGCATTTTCTAACAGGATCGATTTTTCGATATAGTCATTAATTTCTCGATAATAAGCAGTGATATTTACGCCGCCAGCAGGGGTGTTATAGCCTAGGGTTGTTTCGTAAGCATTAATAGTTTCAGGTCGTAAGTCAGGATTACCACCACGGTCAGGGTTGTTTAGTGTCCCTGCATCGCTATCTGTAGAAACTGAAACAGTCGGCATCAATTGATTGCTACGTGGGTTTTTAAAAGCCTGACTCAAATTGGTTTGAAGTGACCATTGGTCATTAAAGTCAAAACGGTGTGCTAATACAGGACTCAAATGCTGATCTTGATAATCCACTAAACCTGAACGATCAATCCACTCTTGGCGTACACCTAAAGTTAATGTTTGGCGCTGCGTATATCTCCAACTACCTTCGACATATGCAGCATATAATTGTTCATCTAAGGTCTCTGCAATATTGCTTTCAAGTTCATTGCTACGTAGGTCGGTACCAAATTTTATTTGCCGTTTTGAGTCGAACTTTCGGACACCGTCGTAGCCTAAGCCATATTCATTAATTTGTTCGTCAATATACGATTGAGAATCTCTAAATTCTGTCAATTCAGTTTCATTTTGCTGTTCGATAGATAAGCGAATTTTGTCTGAATTTCCTTGGTCTTTACGCTCATACCGTGTGTTGAGACGAATGCTGTCATTTTTATCTTTTTGGACTTGGGAGCCACTTGAACCTTCGCTTTCATTGTTGCGATAAAACATTTCAGCGACCAGTTTTTGTTGATCATCAAGCTGATATTCAACACGAGGAGTTAACATCTGTGAAGTACGATTGGTGATGCGTTTCTGGGTTTTCGTTCCTGTTGCATCTTGTGTACGGGTGAGTGTATCTGAATCATTCCACATTTGGCTCCCAGATAAACTATAGATCCAAGGGTCCGAGCGGCCATCCATTTGAAAGTTTAAATTTGTACGTTCTTCTTCACGTGTATTTGATTTGGTTAGGCCATAACCAGCACGTACAGATCCACTCAAGCGCGTGCCATTCAATGGTTCTTTTAAAATAATATTGATGACTGCAGATGATGCAACCGAGCCTTGAGCGACGCTCGGTTGTTTTGTGATTTCAAGGCGTTCGATCATTTCGGGTGTAATGCTATCAACAACTGACATGCCGCCGCGAGGACCACCCTGTACAGGTTCACCATTGATTAAGAACACGGGTGCGCCACCACCACGAAAACGCATGCCGCCAGCACCTGCACCACCACGTGGACCACCACCAGCACCGGGGAGTTGAAACCCTGCAGCACGACGCAGCGCATCATTGATTGACTGATCGCCAAATTTCAACATTTCATCACGGCTTACAATGGTTTTTGCGACAGCACTGATATCTGGGTCTTTGGGCTTAGTGCTTGCTGTCGGAACTTCAAATGTTAAAGCTTCCATTTGCTGAACTGCTACAGATTCTTGCGGATTTTGAACAGTATCTGCGGCCCAAATTGATGTTGAGATCGTAAGTAATGCGTAACTTAAGCTGGTCAGTTTGAGTGTAGTGTGCGCGCCGTGCATTATTTGGTTGTCCAAATGTAATTTTGGCAAAGAATAACGGAAAATTATGGAGAAAAATTGAGGAAAATTGGCGAGATGAGCATTTCATCAGATTATTTTTTAACAGGTAGGTGAAAGGTCGTGTGGCAATAGGGGAAGCCTTATTCGTTGGGGAAAATTAAGGCCTATAAACGTCGCTACAATATAATAAATAACTGAGGTGACGCAGTAACATCAGAAGCGTACTTTGCTTCAAATAATAAAGATACGCGGTAATGTCATGCGCAATTGTTTGAGACAGGACGACTTCTAATCAAAAATGTTTTTGCGATACGTTGAATAATTTGACGGTAGTGAACGAGTTTTGTTGGTGAGGTGCATTGCACCGCAAGATGGTTTCCTTGCGAAGCTTCGCATCTCATTTTGCCGAATGAAAAACAACGTTTCGTAAGAGTACCTCCAGCCGAAGGCTAATCTCTTTATTCAATCCCTAAATGCGAAATTACTTTTATGTGCATAACATGAGTAAATAAATCTAAAAATAAGCCGTTGAAGAAAAATTGAGACATAAAAAAACCCTCATCTTTCGATGAGGGTTTTTCGTATTCTGGAGCGGGAAAGGAGACTCGAACTCCCGACCCCAACCTTGGCAAGGTTATGCTCTACCAACTGAGCTATTCCCGCAATGAGGTGAATTATAGAGAATTTCACACAACTGTCAACTCTCTATGCTTCTGTTTGCTTAATTAATCAGCACGGCGCCAAATAGTACCTTGACGAGTATCTTCAAGGACAACACCTTGATCTAATAAAGATTGACGAATTTCATCTGCTTTGGCAAATTCTTTGGCCTTTTTCGCATCTTTACGTTGTTGAATTAAATCTTCAATTTGCTCTTCAGAGAGACCTAGAGCTTCCTGACCAATATCTGATTTTAAGAATTCATCAACATTATGCTGAACCAAACCTAAAATATTGGTTAAGTGACGCAATGTCGAATAATACACAGCCGCTTGTTCAGCATTTTCATCTTTTACGGCACGGTTCAATTCTTTGTTGACTTCAAACAATACCGCAATTGCTTCTGCGGTGTTGAAATCATCACGCATAGCGGCATTAAAGCGCTCAACTAAATCATCATCCAAAGTTTCTACGGTTTTTTCACCATAGACTTGCTGATAAGCTTTAAATGAATGATAGAAACGGGAAAGGGTATTTTTCGCTTCTTTTAAAGCAGTGTCAGAGAAGTTTACTGGGCTACGGTAATGTGATGACACAATAAAGAAGCGAATCACTTCAGGGTGGAATTTATCCATCACATCACGAATAGTGAAGAAGTTACCTAAAGACTTCGACATTTTTTCGCCATCGACATTAATAAAGCCGACGTGCATCCAGTAATTAACATACTGTTCGCCAGTAGATGCCTCAGATTGCGCAATTTCATTTTCATGATGCGGGAAAGTTAAGTCTGAACCGCCACCATGAATATCAAAATGGTTGCCTAAGCAGCAGGTCGACATCGCTGAACATTCAATATGCCAGCCCGGACGGCCATTGCCCCAAGGCGAAGCCCAAGAAGGTTCATTTTCTTTGGCATGTTTCCAAAGCACGAAGTCAAAAGGATGTTTCTTTTCTACTTCTACATCAACGCGTTCAGAAGCACCAGCCTGCATATCGTCAAGTTTACGACCCGAAAGACGACCATATTTGGCAAACTTTTCAACTTCAAAATAAACATCGCCATTTGCAGATGGATATGCTGTACCTTTGTTGACTAAGTTACCAATCATATTCTGCATTTGATCGATATAGTCTGTTGCACGTGGTGCTTCATCAGGTGCTGCACAACCTAAATTGGCAGCATCTTCGTTCATGGCCTTGATAAAGCGATCGGTTAAAGCAGTAATGCTTTCGCCATTTTCATTGGCACGGGCAATGATTTTGTCGTCAATATCGGTAATGTTGCGAACGTATTTAACGTTCCAGCCCTGACTGCGCAGGAAACGGATAATGTAGTCGAATGCAACCATAACTCGAGCATGACCAATATGACAGTAGTCATACACGGTCATTCCACAGACATACATATCGATATGACCTTCTTTACGAGGTACAAATTCTACTTTTTTACGTTGCTCTGAGTTATATAGAACAAAAGGTTGCATAGCTCTTCAAATTGTTTCTACCAAAAGATGGCTCATCTTAACCTAAGCATTTTTTTTCATAAAGTTAAAACCCAAAAAAGCAGATATTTTTTAATGATTGATGTCTTTGCGTTGCTAAAAATAGCGTAGAAGGCTCATTGGGTTCGGGCTGAATCTAATTCGAATACTGAATTTGATTTATCTGTCCGTAAGATAAAAATGAAGAAATGCATCTTTTCTGCATAATTCATGAATTCTTATACATTTGGAAACGTGCTATTTGCATAGATATGATAAAATTGTGAAAATTTTTTATTTTGAAAGTGAGAGCGCACCTCTCACGGCTTAAGGTATAACAACTTTGAATCCACCAAATATGCCGAATCAAGTCGATTTTCAGAAAGTCGCATTAGAAACTTTGCGTATTGAAGAGCATGCTTTACAAGTATTGGCGACGCAAATAGATGATCGTTTTAGCCAAGCCTGCGAAATCATTTTACAGTGCAAAGGGCGTTTAGTGATTACTGGTATGGGTAAATCGGGTCATATCGGTCGTAAAATGGCCGCTACGTTTGCCTCGACAGGTACGCCATCTTTCTTCATGCATCCGGGTGAAGCTGGACATGGTGATTTGGGCATGTTGGTTAAAGGTGATGTGCTCATTGCAATTTCAAACTCAGGTAAGAGTGATGAAATTATGATGCTGATGCCATTGATCAAACATTTGGGCATTCCTCTAATTACCATGAGTGGCGACAATAAAGGCCCAATGCCACAAAATGCCGATGTCGCATTGACCTTGGGTAATATTCAAGAAGCTTGCCCCTTGGGTCTAGCGCCGACCTCAAGTACCACTGCAACATTAGCCTTAGGTGATGCCCTTGCAGTTGCATTATTGGATGCACGTGGCTTTACCTCAGATGATTTCGCACGTTCTCATCCTGCTGGAGCGTTGGGTAAACGTTTGTTATTGCATGTAAAGCATCTTATGCATACAGGTGAAGACTTACCAAAAGTGTCGCCAGAGACACCAATGAATAAAGTTCTGTATGAAATTTCAAATAAACGTTTGGGTCTTACCACGATTGTCGATGAAAACGATACCTTATTGGGTATATTTACCGACGGTGACTTACGTCGTTTGATTGATAAACAGCAAGGCTTTGACGTGAATATGAAAGTCTCAGAAGTGATGATTAAAAATCCTTTGACCATTTCACAAGAAGAACGCGCGGTACATGCTTTAGAACGTATGAACGAAAAGAAAATTACACAATTTGTAGTTGTTGATGATGTCAATAAAGTGATTGGGATTATCAGCATGCATGATCTGATTCAGGCTGGGGTAAATTAAGAAAATGGCATCGTATGTATTGCTAGAACAAGCGCGTCACATAGAAGCACTGGTACTGGATGTAGATGGAATTTTAAGTGATGGATTTGTAACGTTGACCAATAGCGGCGATGAAATCAAATCTTTTGATATTCGTGATGGCTTAGGCATGAAGTTGGTGCAAAAAGCGGGTATCAAAGTCATCATTATTACTGGCCGTAAAAGTAATATTGTTGAAAAACGCATGTCTGACTTAGGTGTGGACTTGGTTTTTCAAGGTCGTGAAGATAAAGGCGTTGCCTTGACTGAAGCCTGCGCACAGTTTGGTATTGATCCTTCAGATTGCCTATATATGGGCGATGACTGGCCCGATCTTTCAGCCTTCGCTATTGCGGGGATGAAAGTGACCGTACCAAATGGACATTTAGAAGTACGTCGCCGTGCAGATCTTGTTACGCAGGCGATGGGTGGACGTGGTGCTGTTCGTGAAATCTGCGATATGCTTTTAGTTTCTAAAGGTGTATACCAGGAACTACTTGAAAAATATGCAAGTGCACCTTATTAATAAATTGATGCAGTCACTGGATTGAATCTCCGCTTATGGATACTAAAGTTTTATACGTGACAGCTGTGGTCATTGCTGCAGTAAGCGGTGGTTTTTACTATTTCGGTGGAAAGGGTAATAAGCTTCAGGCGGACTCTTCGAAAAGTATGACTTACTCAGCTGAAAACATTAACCTGACGCAGACTGATGAGCAGGGAAAATTGCATATTCGTGCGCAAGTCGATCGACTTGAGCAGGATTTGCAAAAGCAAACTTCTCATTTGGTCAATCTGAAAGCATCGACCTATCAAGATGGTGCTGTCGATGCCACGTTCTTTGCCAAACAAGCCAATGGTATGGACGATAACCAAAAAGTCGTACTGAGTGACAATGTGGTTGCGACAAAATTGATGCGTGAAGGGCAAATGGAGTTTCGTACTGAGGAACTAACTGCTTTTCCAAAACAGCGTGAAATAGAAACGGACAAGACTGTAACGGTGATTTCACCACAAGCCGAATTTGTCAGCCAAGGTTTAAAAGCAAATTTAAACGACGGTCAATACGAATTTTTTAATATTCGAGGAAAGTATGAACCATAATTTTAATCGAAAAACTGCAAAAACTTTCCTAAAACGTACAGCGCTACTCGGTTCACTGGCGTTATGTTCAGTTGCAGCTTTTGCTTTGCCTTCCGACCGTAATCAACCGATTTCATTGGTTGCCGATCGTGCAACGTTTAATGAAAAAACTGGGATTACGACGTATACCGGTAATGTCATCATTGAACAGGGTTCGATGAAGCTTCAGGCAAACTCAATCGTTGCGAACTTAAACAGCAAAAAAGAGATCAGTACGATTACAGCAACGGGTGGGCCAGCACATTTCCAACAAAAAACTGACCCTGCCAAAGGCTATGCGAAAGGCCAAGCACAGAAAATCGTCTACAATGCTGAAACAGGTATTATCACCATGACGGGTGGTGCTTTGTTGCAACAAGATGGTGCAAGTATTCGTGGTAATAGCTTGAAATACAGTATGAATAAAGGCGATATCGTTGCTGAAGGTACGCCAAATAAATCTGGATCTTCTTCAGGTCGTGTACAAATCGTGATTCCGCCGTCAAGCACTAAGTCCTTCCCAGGAGCACGTGATTAATGGAGCAGACCTCGCAAGTTCAAACTTTATGTATTAAGCATTTAGCCAAAAACTACAGTAAGCGTTGGGTGGTAAAGGATGTGTCCTTTAGCATGCAAAGTGGTCAAATTGTGGGTTTACTTGGTCCAAATGGTGCAGGTAAAACCACAAGCTTCTATATGGTTGTTGGTCTAGTGCGTATGGATAAAGGTGAGATTCATTTAGATGATCTTGATTTGTCTGACTTGGCAATGCATGAGCGCGCACGTAAAGGTATTGGTTATCTACCTCAAGAAGCATCTATCTTTAGAAAATTAACGATTTCTGAAAATATCATGTCGATTTTAGAAACCCGTAAAGATCTAAATAAGCAACAACGTCAGCAACGTCTAACGGAATTGCTTGCTGACTTTAAAATCACACACATCAAAGATTCTCTTGGTATGAGTGTGTCGGGTGGTGAGCGTCGTCGTGCGGAAATCGCGCGTGCGTTAGCGGCAGACCCTAAATTTATGTTGCTCGATGAACCTTTTGCAGGGGTTGATCCTATTTCAGTGGGTGATATCAAAGACATTATCCGAACATTGAAAAATCGTGGTATTGGCGTATTAATTACAGACCATAATGTGCGTGAAACCCTTGCGATTTGTGAGCATGCTTATATCGTGAGCGAAGGTTCAGTGATTGCAGAAGGTACTCCAGAAGAAGTGCTTGCAGATGAAACGGTACGTAAAGTTTATCTTGGTGATGATTTTACTGTTTAATTGAATAAAATAAGAAATTTCCCGTTGAATGGCGCTAGTTTCATTCAGCGGGTTTATGTTATTGTCTGAAATGACAAAAACTGAGCGATTAATCTAAAAAATTAACAAGAATTCAGTCTACTTTAAACTAAAAATACGACCTGCAAAAATCATGCGATTACGAAAGATGAATGGTCCAGAAGTTGGGCGTCCGCGTAAAAATAAGTGCAATTTCTTTTGTATATTATTATTACCTTTTTCCATTGGTTCAGTGTATGCAGCAGATACTAGCACTGCACAAAGTACCATTCAAAAGACATTAGATAAGATTTTTTTACCTAATAAGCCGAAACCTTCTGCCGAAAAAATTAACATCACAGAACTCAGTAAATATAATTTAGATACCTCACGTGTCCAAGAAATGCCAGCCGTTGCTTATGGTCGAACGCAACAAGGCAGCTATAATCCAAACACGGTAGCGAAGAATCTAAGTTTTATTGATGCGATACATATCGCCGTCCAAAGACGTCCAGAAATCACGCAAAGTATTGCTACAGTTGCATCGCAAAACGCCAATATTGACCTTGCGAATGCTGCATATTATCCCCAAATTTCAGGTGGATTGAGCACTGCAGATCTGACTAAAGGCGAGCGTGGACGTCAGTTGGTATCTTTAAATGCGACGCAGATGTTATATGACTTTGGTAAAACCAAAAGTGCAGTAGGCATTGAAGAAGCAAAAATGTTACAAGAGCAGGCTAATGTACTTGTAAATTTAGATGAAGTTTCTTTTGATGTTGCAAATGCAATTATCAACATTAAACGATATCAAGAAGTGGCTAAAATTGCGCAGCAACAAATTGCCGGTGTGAGTCGGATTGCTGAGATTGCTAATTTACGTGCAACCGCAGGGATCAGTAGTCAAGCAGACCCTATTCAAGCCAAGTCAAATTTAGAAGCTGCGGAATCAAATTTAATTGTGCAAGAAACTCAACTTCGACAGTACCAACAGCGACTTCGTACCTTGTTAGGTTTTGATGTAAGTCAGATCAATTGGGTGATACCTGATCGGATCTTAACTGCAGCGGCTTTATATGAGGATCCGGACTTCAAGATGATTCCGAGCATGATGAAAGCACAGGCTGGGGTTGAAATTGCCAAATTGCAAAAGCAACAGTCAAAATTAAGTGCTTATCCAACACTCAATGTCAAAGGCAGTCTGAGTCAGGCGGTGAATGGCCGTAATCCAAATAATGATGAAGATGATGGTTTATATAATTCAATCATGTTGGAAGCCACCAGTAATTTTTACCAAGGTGGTGCAATTGCAGCGCAAACACGTGCCGCAAGCTATGCAGAAGAAGCAGCAAAAGCACAAGTAAATACAGTGTATTTGGATGTGATTGATCAAGTCCGAATGATTCGTGAACAAATCGAAAATAAAAAGCGTCAAATGTCGATATTGGTGCAGCGCCGTGAAACAACGGTAAGAACCAAAGAGCTGTATCAAGAACAATATAAATTAGGAACTCGAACGGTTGTCGATCTACTGAATGCAGAGCAAGCCATACATAGTGCCGCACAAGAAATTGTGACATCGCAATATGATATTTACTCTGCACTTGCACAGTACATCCAAGTGACAGGGCGTTCACGAAATATTTATGAACTTAATAATATATCTATTCAGGGGTTTGAAGTTCAGCCATGAGTAATACAATAAATTATCAACCGTGGCTGCAAGCGGTTCTGAATATTGCAAAGCATTATCGAATTGAACCCTCTGAAGAACGTATACGGTTGCAGTTGGATTGGGATCAACACAAAAATGCCGATGAACTGGTCGCAGTTATGGCACGCCAAATTGGATTAAGTGTTCGTAAAAACAAATACGACATAAATCTGCTCAATCCATGGCGCTTACCTGTATTGGTTGAGTTTATCAGTGGTGAAGTGGGTGTGGTAGAACGCATCGACGTAGACGGTAATGCCAGTGTCCAATTGAGCGGAGATGAAGGTTTATCTCAAGTCTTCTCTATTGAGCGATTGAGCCATGGCGTTCGCAATATATATATTCTGCGCCCAGAGTCATCTGTACCCGATGCACGTGTTGATGAATACATCAAGCCGTTTGAAAAAAATTGGTTCTGGTCGATCGTTTTAAAAGACTGGAAACGTTATATAGACATTATGTTTGCTTCATTAATGGCAAATATCTTGGCCCTAGCCACCATTTTATTCTCAATGAATGTGTACGACCGTGTCATTCCATCTCAATCTGTGCCGACCTTATGGGTACTCGCGGGTGGGGTGTTAATTGCAGCGATATTTGAGTTTGCATTACGTGTTTCACGAATTTATTTGTCGGATATTATTGGTAAACGTGCCGATTTGAAAATTTCAGATCGTGTGTTTGGTCATGCATTAAGAATTAAAAATAGCGAACGCTCAAAATCAACGGGTACTTTTATTTCACAAATTCGTGAATTAGAAGGCGTGCGTGAGATGGTCACCTCGACGACTGTTACTGCGATTGCCGACTTACCGTTTTTTTTCTTGTTCCTGTTCATCTTCTGGTTAATTGGCGGCAATCTATTTTGGGTTATGCTGTTGGTGGTTCCTTTGATGATTATTCCAGGGATTTTGGCGCAAAAACCATTGGCTAAACTTGCACAAATGGGTATGCGCGAGTCTTCGATTCGTAATGCCTTATTGGTTGAATCTGTGCAAGGTATGGAAGATATCAAATTACTTCGTGCTGAATCACGTTTCCAAAACCAATGGAACCACATGAATGAAGTGTCTGCTGATGTCAGCATGCGTCAACGTAAAATCGTGGGCTTAATGTCGGCATGGACGCAAAAAATTCAGGGTCTAACGTTTGCAATTGTTGTACTTGTCGGCTGTTTTGCTGTGATGAAAGGTGAAATGACCACAGGTGCTTTGGTGGCTTGTTCGATTTTGTCTTCACGAATGTTGGCACCGATTTCTGCACTGGCAGGGGTATTAGGTCGTTTACAACAGGCTAAAGTGGCAAAAGCCGGTCTGGATGAGCTCATGAAGAAACCTGTCGATCAACCGGATTATTCTCATCTTATTCATCGACCATCAATTAATGGTCATTATGAACTCAATGGTGTGTCATTTAAGTATGGTGAAGATGACCCACGTCCAAGTCTTTTAATTCCAAAACTGGAAATTAAGGCTGGAGAAAAAATCGCAATTTTGGGCCGTAACGGTGCTGGTAAGTCGACGCTACTCCAATTGTTATCGGGTATGCAAACGCCAGTACAAGGCAAAGTTAAATTAGATGGGATTGAGCTGTCTTTAATTGACCCCGCAGATGTACGCCGTGATATGGGGCTATTGAACCAAAATGCACAGTTATTTTATGGTACGATTCGTGAAAACTTGACCTTGGGTGCTCCGTTGGCTACGGATGATCAATTGATTGAAGTACTGAAAATTACGGGTGCAATTCACTTTGTTCAAGAGAAAAAAGAAGGGCTAGACCATATCATTTTAGAAGGTGGTGTAGGCTTCTCTGGCGGTCAACGCCAAGCTTTGTTGCTTGCACGCTTATTGATTCGTCAACCCAATATTCTATTGCTTGATGAACCTACAGCAGCCATTGATGACGTATCTGAGAAGCAGTTGATCGATCATTTAAAAGGTTATTTACAAAACCGAACTATGGTGGTGGCAACACATCGCCGTGCGGTACTTGAGTTGGTTGACCGCATTATTGTGGTGAATGAAGGTAAAATTGTCATGGATGGGCCTCGTGATCAAATTCTGAATCAGAATGCTCAGAAAAAAGTAGCTGGGGCTTAAATCATGAGTGAAAATAAACAAGAAATACAACGCTCGACCAAAGTCAGCTTTAAAGAGCCACCATTACCGAAATCGAGTTTAATCATTTGGATTATTACGATTGGTCTGGCAATCCTTTTAGTTTGGGCTTGGTTGTTTAAATTAGAAGAAGTCTCTACAGGGACAGGTAAAGTGATTCCATCTTCGAAAGAACAAATTGTTCAGTCGCTTGAGGGAGGGATTTTAACCAAGTTGAATGTGAAGGAAGGTCAAATTGTTGAACAAGGTCAAGTCCTTGCGCAACTTGATCCAACACGCTTCGCATCAAATGTTGGTGAAACCGAGTCTTTACTTGTGGCATCACGTGCGACAGCAGCACGTTTACGTGCAGAAGTGAATGGTACACCATTAACCTTTCCTGAAGATGTTCAAAAGATTCCAGCTTTAGTGAAGGAAGAAACCGCTTTATATCATTCACGTCGTGCAAACTTGGAAGAATCTGTTGCCGGCTTAAAACAAGCTTTGGTATTGGTTCAACAAGAATTGGCCATGACTGAACCTTTAGTTGCTAAGGGTGCAGCAAGTGAAGTTGAAGTACTTCGTTTAAAGCGTTCAGCGAATGACTTACAAAATCAGTTAAATGATGTCCGTAACCAATATTTGGTGAAATCACGGGAAGAATTGTCGAAAGCCAATACTGATATTGAATCACAGCAACAAGTGGTGAAAGGCAAATCGGATACACTCAGCCGTACCGTTTTTAAATCTCCAGTTCGTGGTGTGGTCAAAGAGATTGATGTGATGACATTGGGCGGTGTGATTCCGCAAAATGGTAAATTGATGACCATTGTACCTTTGGATGAACAGCTTTTGGTAGAAGCACGTATTTCACCACGAGATATTGCTTTTATTCGTCCGGGTCAAGAAGCCTTAGTGAAAATTACGGCATATGACTATTCGATCTATGGTGGTCTAAAAGGTAAAGTGACCGTCATTTCACCAGATACGTTACGTGATGAAGTGAAACAAGATCAGTTCTATTATCGTGTTTATATCCGTACAGATAGTGATAAATTAAGCAATAAAGAAGGTAAAAGTTTTAGTATCACTCCGGGTATGGTGGCGACAGTTGATATCCGTACCGGCTCGAAAACTGTACTTGAATATTTAATCAAGCCATTCAATAAAGCCAAAGAAGCACTTCGCGAACGTTAATAACGCAGTGCCAATCAAGCCTCCAGTTTTGGAGGCTTTTTTGTGGATGTAAGTCTTTCAAAAAACGCTATAATGTCCTTTGATACAGGATCTAAAGACGTTATGCCATTTACACTCGCCGCACAGTTTGAATATGAAGAAGACATTAAAAAAAGTTGTTTTCAAGCCATCGCAGTTCCTGTGGAAAATGAACAAGCCGTTAAAGAATTTCTCGAAGCCAATAAGGATATCTCAACAACACATCAGTGTTGGGCATGGAAAATTGGACATACCGTACGTTTTAATGATGATGGTGAGCCTTCAGGCACAGCAGGTCGGCCCATTCTAGCAACCATAGAAGGGAATGACCTAACCAACGTGTTGGTCTTGGTTAATCGTTGGTATGGTGGAATTAAGCTCGGGACTGGGGGCTTGGTACGCGCCTATGGTGGCTGTGCCGGTCAATGTCTGTTGCAGGCTGAAAAAATTGAACTCATTGAGAAGAAAAAAGTGCAATTTAGTTGTCAGTTTAATGAATGGGCAATTTTCCAATATGAACTCAATCAGCAGCAAATTGAATTTCAGGAAGACTATACAGCGCAGGGCGTAAATGTACTTACATCATTGCAAATTCATCAAATCCAACCGCTACAGTTAAAAATTCAGGATATAACTCGCGGACGTGAACAATTGCATATCATCGAGGCTGCTGAAGGTGAATGAAATAGATCCATTATTGAAATATCGAGAGCAACATAAGCATCGTCTGAATTATATGCCTTGGTTGTATTGGTCACTCAAACCGAAAAATCGTGGTTGGGCTGAAGCTTGGCAACACGAATATCAAGACTATCTCAAATCGATGGAAACTGTGGAAATTGGTGAAAATTGTTTTATATCGCCATTGGCTCATATTTTTGCTGAACCGGGACGTAAGATTGTCATTGGAGATAACAGCTTTATCGCTGCAGATTGCACCCTGCATGGCCCAATAGAAATAGGGAATGAAGTGGCTATCAATCATCACTGTATTTTAGATGGTGGGCGAGTGGGCATCAAAATTCACGATCAGGTTCGTATAGCGGCATATTGCCATTTATACGCTTTTGATCATGGAATGGATGTCAATCAACCGATCTATCAGCAGGCTGTACGATCACAAGGGATTGAGATAGAGCGTGATGTTTGGCTAGGTGCGCATGTTGGAATCAAGGATGGCATTCACATTGCTGAGCAGGCTGTAGTCGGCATGAACAGTATGGTGACGAAAAATGTCGAAGCGCGCGCAATCATTGCGGGAAATCCTGCAAAACTCATTCGATATCGCGAATAAATAATCGCCAAATAGGTCATAAATATTTTTTATGCTTACACAAATGCATGCACAGTGAAACAGAGTTGTGATAAGTTAAAAATAACAAACAACATTTTATAGCCAAGCAATAATAAAACGAGGGCTAATCATGAAACGAGTTATCGCCTGTATCGACTCTTCTCCATGCATTAATGCACTAGCTGATGCTGCTGCTTGGGTTGCTAAACAAACTCACCGTGAGTTGGTTTTACTGCAAATACTTGATTACTATCCGGCAAGTTATCACTTAGGTGAAATCAGTGGAGTGATTGGGTTTGAAAGTAATGCTATGCTCTTGAAAGAACTCGCGGAGTTAGAACAAAAACAAAGTGATTTAGCGTTAGATTATAGTAATAACTTGCTCAAACACATTTCTGAAATGATCCAAGATAAGCATGGTATTCAAACCACCCATATTCAGGAAAAGGGCGACTTCTTAGAGCAAAGTTTTAATGTGTTGCAAGATGACGATATTGTTTTAATTGGTCGCGTGGGTGAACGTTCAGCAGAGCGCAATAAGCCGCTTGGTAGTAATGTTGAAAACTTTATACGTGGTGCAAGTTGTACAGTTATGACTGTAGGGCCAACGTTTAAACCACCGACTCGTTTTATTTTTGCCTATGAATATTCGCCTAAATGCGTTGAGTTAATGAAGCGTGTGGCACAAAGTGACCTACTCAAACTTTTACAATGTCATTTGGTCTATGTTGGAGATCACCCACAAATCTTGGATGATCCAAAAAATTATTTAACCAATACGGGGCTCGATGTGGTGACGGAATACCGCTATGGCGATGTTTCGGAAAATATTCTGGACTATCAACAAGAGCATGGCATTCAGTTAATCGTACTCGGGGCGTTTAGTCACAGTAAAATCCATCAGTTCTTCTTGGGCAGTATTACCACCAGTATTTTCAGAAATTCGAGTGTGCCACTGTTGGTTGTAAAATAAGTTGAGCAAACGAACAGAGTTGATTTAAAAACAATCAGAGTTATCCTCATAAATTGTGGATAACTCTGTGTGCAGTGTTTATAAGTAATTGTTTTGAAAATAAAATACTGTATTGATTATTTTTTATACCTTTACTCAAGATGTCTAAAAAACACCTCGATTAAGATTATTTAACGATTGCAATTGCAAAACCATCATGACCTTTACAACCTACAGTTTGAAGTGCCGTGCAGGATAAAATTTTCGGATGATTTTGCATAGCTTTGAACATATCACGAATACCTTCAATGCTTGGTTTATGGTTTTCAGCATTCAGAATCTCACCTGCACGAATCACATTGTCTAAAACAATCACTGTACCTGAATGAGATAAATTTAGGCTTAATTCTAAATATTCAGGGTAGCTCTGTTTGTCTGCATCGACAAAAATAAAGTCAAAAGCTTCGGTATCTTCAGGAAGGGCACGTAAAATATCTGCCGCGCGACCACATTTTAGTTCAATCGTTTGTGCAAGCTTTGCATTATCAATATTTTCTTGACCAAGGGCAGCATGTGTATCACGACCTTCAATGGTCAGAATATAACCATCTTCAGGTAAGGCACGTGCTAACCACATGGTGCTGTAGGCTGCAAAAGTTCCAAGTTCTAAAACGCGTTTACACTTGTTCATTTGGATTAACATTTGTAGCAGCATGCCTTGATTGGCCGCTACAGCAAGATGATCTGGAAAGCCACGTTCATCTGTATGTT
Organism: Acinetobacter sp. YH01005; assembly: GCF_013420465.1. Lineage (NCBI taxonomy): Bacteria > Pseudomonadati > Pseudomonadota > Gammaproteobacteria > Moraxellales > Moraxellaceae > Acinetobacter > Acinetobacter sp. YH01005. Next base: position 226,158 of record NZ_VOYA01000005.1, read on the forward strand.
GAAGTGTTTGAGTCAGTATTGGATCTTCAGGAATTAAATGTGAATCGATGTAAGCATCAATGTCTGTCCACATTTGTTGCATGTTGTCGCACCTCGTGATTGATGCAAGCATTTTAAACCTTTCCACTAACATCGCAATTTATTGTTCTGTATTTGTATACTTTATGCACAAAAAAGACCTCCGAAGAGGTCTTGGTATGACAATGTAATGTTTTAGTAATTACACATTGATGAACGACTTGAGTGATCAGGCCCCCAAGTACGGTAGCCTTGAGTATCAATATGAATTTGTCCGCTGGCATATAGACCTAGGCCCATATTGAGGCTTTGCCCATGTTGTGACCAAAATTGGCATAAACGGAACTTGGTATTTTCAATATAACTATAGTCTTCGGGCTGTGGATACGCAGGTCCAATACGGAAATCAATCGCCGAGTTATATAGGTGACGAGATGAACTTGCACCACCGGCACACTGGTTCAAAGGCAAATCACGATAAACCGATGTCACTTCAAAGTCCGTTAAGATATTGGCAGCTACTAAATATTTAAAGACACGTAAGGTTGCAATTTGGTTTTGCCATAATTCACGGTTAGGTACCATATATTCTGAGCGACCACATTTTTGCCAGTCACGTGCAGTACGCATCAACTCAAATGAAGGAATGATATTGCCTACACCATTTTTCTCTAAAAAGACTTCATAGTCTCGAACGCGACGTAAATTATCGACAGACGCGACCCACGAATTGTAGGCATAAGGCACCACTTTAGGCGGGGCTTGTCTGATGGTCGTCACTTTTTCTTGAGGTATGTAAATACGTTTACCGTCGGGAGTTGTAATAGTGTGACCTTGTTTTTGTGGTGTAGTTGTACAACCAATGAAAACAAGAGGGAATATTGCAACGGACAATAATCCCTTGAGTAAATGCTTCATTATAGAAATCAATTATTTATAAACTCGTTCTATTTTAATCCAATTTGATTGAGAAAATTTGAATAATTTGCAATGAAATGTGTGCTTTAAGTATAAAAAAAGATCAGCATGTGCTGATCTTTTCATGAAAGCGTAAAATTACTTTTCAAGATATTGTAATTTATCAGCTTTACCGTTCCACTCTTCACGGTCGGCAGGTTGATCACCAATTTGAGTGATGTTCGGCCATTTTTGAGAAAGTTCAGTATTAAGTTCGATAAATACTTCTTGACCTTCAGGTAACTCATCTTCAGAGAAAATCGCGTTAGCTGGACACTCAGGTTCACATAGCGCACAGTCGATACATTCATCTGGATTAATAACAAGGAAGTTTGGACCTTCATAGAAACAGTCAACAGGGCAAACTTCTACGCAGTCTTGATATTTACATTTAATACAGTTTTCAGTGACAACAAAGGTCATGGCGACAGCTACCTAAAAAATATGGTTCTAATAAACTAATGGTGTATTTTAGGCAAAAAATAGGGTAACTAACAATTCCTTTTATTGATAATTATTATATGCAGTGCTGTTAAAATCACTAAAAACTGAACAATTTATGTAAATTTCACAATGAATGAGAATCATACTCAAAAACTAATTAAATTACATCTGTTTATCGAACAATATTTTTATGTGCATTTTAAGCATGAAACATTTTAGAACATTAATTTTTTATCAATTTATTGCTGAATAGCCGCAGTAGTAAATAGCAAACATTCACTAAGTTACACATTTGAATGGTGTCAATGCAAAGAACACCTTCATTGGTGTTCTTTGCATATCTCATCTATCGCTTCTGCTCAATTTAGATCTTAAGTAAATCCTTTAAAGCGTAAAGCTGTTGTAATGCTTCACGTGGACTTAAGTTATCGATATCAATATCTGCTAAGGCATCAAGTACGGGCGATGTTTTTTCAACTTCCACCACGCGTTCGATGACTTCAGGCTCTGTGAGTGCCGAAAATAGATCGGTTTGTACTGCCGTATTGAGTTGCTGTTTTTGCTGAGTTTCTAATATACGAAGGCGATTTTGCGCTTCTTTGATCACTGCCGCAGGAATACCTGCAAGCTTTGCCACTTGTAGACCATGACTTTGACTCGCAGGACCTTGTTGAACTTTATGCAGTAAGATCAGGTTGCCATTTAGCTCACGGGCAGTGACATGATAGTTATCAATATTGGCGTCTTTGCCTAACTCGGTTAGCTCAAAATAATGTGTTGCAAATAGGCATAAACATTTAATGCGACGGGTGAGATCGAGTACACATGCCCAGGCCAAAGATAAGCCGTCATAGGTACTCGTACCACGCCCAACTTCATCCATCAGTACCAGTGATTGATTGGTTGCATGATGAAGAATCTGAGAGGTTTCAGTCATTTCCACCATGAAGGTGGATTTACCAGTAGACAAGTCGTCTGCAGATCCTATACGGGTAAATATCCGGTCGATCGGCCCTAAAATGGCAGATTGGGCAGGGACAAAGCTACCACAGTAGGCCAATAAGCTGATTAAAGCAGTTTGGCGCATAAAGGTCGATTTACCGCCCATATTTGGCCCTGTGATAATCGCCATGCGGTGATTAAAGTCCAAACTAGTATCATTTGGAGTAAATGCTGATTTGCTCAGAGATTCCACAACTGGGTGACGACCGGCTTTGATTTTGATCCCGACTTCAGGGCTATATTCAGGACGTGACCAATTTCGTAATCGAGCTTGATGGGCAAAATTAGCCAGTAAATCAATTTGCGCTATAGCGGCGCTCATCATTTGTAAGTTGCCAATATCTGCACGTAACTCATCAAGTAATAGCTCAAAGAGCATTTTTTCGCGCGCTAATGCACGTGACTCACTCGAAAGCACTTTATCTTCAAAAGATTTCAGCTCAGGGGTAATGTAGCGTTCCGCATTTTTTAGGGTTTGGCGGCGAATATAATGATCAGGCGCTTGCTCAGCTTGAGCGCGTGTTAGTTCAATATAGTAGCCACTAACTCGGTTATAACCAATTTTTAAGGTTGAAATTCCGGTTTGTTCACGCTCTTTAATTTCAAGATCAATGAGGAATTGTCCCGCATGGTCACGAATTTTACGTAGTTCATCAAGTTCAGTGTCGAAACCCTCGGCAATCACATTTCCATCACGTAAAAGCACTGGCGGGTTTTCTACGATGGCAGACATGAGACGCTCATGTAAGCCGTGAAAATCACCCATTTCATCATTTAACTGAGCGATCAGCTTAGATTGGTGTGACTGAATGATCGGTTCAAGTGCATGTCGAAGATAGGGAATTTGTGCACAAGTTTGACGTAACTGAACTAGGTCTCGTGGACGAGCACTGCCGAGCGCTACACGAGATAGCACTCGTTCAATATCACCAATTTCTTTGAGAACTAAGCGGATCGGAGACTCATGATAGCCTTGCAGCATCGCTTGTGATGCATCTAAACGTGCATCCAATAAAGCGGTATCTCGTAAAGGCTGCATTAAGGTACGACTTAATAGACGGCCACCCATCGCAGTTTGGCAATCATTGATTAGTTGGAACAGGGAAGTACCATGTTCAAATAGGGGATCAATCAGTTCTAAGTTACGACGAGTGACGGGGTCGAGCGCCACAAAATCACTACTTTGTTCGAGTTGAATGCTGCGGATATGTGGTAAAGCAGTTTTTTGAGTCACTTTTGCATAGTGAATCAAAGCCGCTGCGGCAGCTTTCGCCAAAGGTAAATGGTCAATACCAAAACCTGAAAGTGTGGCAACTGCAAATTGGTCACACAGCGTTTTTTGTGCGTTATTTAAATTGAAGTCGACGTTTGGACGTTTAGTGACAGGGCAGTCTAATTGACGTTTAATTTGTTCGACAATATTCGGATCAATAAGATCTTCATCAATCAAAATTTCGCTCGGCATTAAACGTGAAAGTTCGATTGCTAATTGTTCCAGCTGATAGTCCATTTGCTGAACTTTGAAAATACCTGCACTGAGGTCTAGTAAAGCAATCCCGATCTGATTTTGTTGTAAGCAGATCGCGACTAAATTTGAACTTTGATGAGAGGCAATTAGTGCATCATCCGTTAATGTCCCCGGGGTAATGATACGAACAATGCCGCGCTCAACTGGACCTTTACCTGTTACCTCACCAATTTGCTCGCAGATCACCACCGTTTCACCTTTTTTTACAAGGCGGGCTAAGTAGCCTTCAGCTGCATGGTACGGGACTCCCGCCATAGGAATAGGCTCACCATTGGCTTTACCACGATGTGTTAGTGTAATTCCTAAAAGTTTTACTGCTTTATGCGCATCTTCAAAAAAGAGCTCATAAAAATCACCCATCCGATAAAACATCAGTGAATGCGGATTTTGCATTTTGACTGACATGTACTGTTGCATCATAGGTGTAAGTGATGATAGATCAATACTTGAATTTTCTATGTTCATCTAATAAAAATACCTTTAAAAATAATAAGTTCTTCAATGATAATCATCTGCTTACATTCCTATTGCTGCTTAGGGATAACGAGCAAGTCCTAAGGAATCCAATGAATAAGTATACCTTTTAGTATACCTTTTATTGGTGTATCTTATTTAAATCCTATCAGCATTATGCATGCTGAAAAATCTGAGGGTGATTTTAGCAAAATTACCGAGTGCGAAAAGGTTAGAAAAACTATATGACTGTAAAAGATCCTACTTATACAAAAAAAGTAGCGTTAACTGCTCGCGCTATTGAAAAAATGAAACCTGAAACTTTCTTAGTAGATATTGGTGAAAATGAAGGGTTAAGAGTTAATAAGGGGAAAACAGGTCTGACTTCATTTTCTTATCGCTTCAGAAGTCCTATTGATAACTCGTTAAAGAAAGTAAAAATTGGTACTTATCCAGATATGTCATTGGCTGAAGCTAGAGTAGAGCTTCAAAAGATGAAGATCAAACGCAGAGCAGGTATTTGCCCAAGTCAGGAGCTAAAAGATCAGAAGGAACAAAAAAAGATTGAGCAAGAAAAACGAGATGAAACAAATGCCCAATTTACAGTCAAAGAATTGATTGATTTATATTTAACTAATGTAATTGAAGACCGTTATGTTTTAGATAGTAAAACAGGCACTAAGAAGTTGATTCTAGGAGCGAGAAAACGTAAAGGACAAGATGAAGCTAGAAGAACACTATACGGCGATGCGGTTAGAGTATTAGGGCATATAGCAGCTGATCAAGTGACGCGAAAAGATGTCGTAAATATGATTTCTAAAATTATTGAGCGTGGGGCAAATGTTCAAGCTGGGCGTGTGCTAGCAGAATTAACGTTGGCTTATGACTACAGTATAGGATTGGAAAAATTTAAGGATGATTTTGCAAATCCGGCACTTTTGGCTAAATCGAGTTTAAAGCAAAGCAGGGTGAAATTAACACACAAAAAGGGTAGCCGAGTACTATCAGATAAAGAAATTAAGAAAGTATTGGAATGGCTTCCAACATCAGGTTTCTCAGAAAAACTTAGGCATATTATTAGAATTACGTTATGGACTGGGTGCCGTACTGGAGAAGTTTGTGAGTTGAAATGGGCGGACATTGATTTTGAAAAAAGTACGTGGCATTTAAAAGGAAGCAAGAATGGTACGGATAGGTATGTCCAACTTTCTAAACAATGCCTTGAATATATAAAAGCATTATCTCGTGAGTCAGACTTTCTTTTTGAATCAAGAATTAAAGGCAGGTCAATTACCCAAAAAATTCTTACAGTGTATAAATGGCAAATGCGACATCCTGAAAAACTTTCATATGCATTGCAACCTGAACAATTGTGGTTGTCCGAAATTGAGGATTGGAGTCCGCACGATTTAAGGCGGACTGTACGTACTGGTCTTTCTAGGTTAAGTTGTCCTGCAGAAATTGCAGAAGCTGTATTAGGGCATTCAAAAAAAGGAATACAAGGTACTTACAACTTACACGCGTATGAAAAAGAGTGTGCGGAATGGTTACAGAAGTGGGCTGACCATTTGGATAATTTATGAAGTCAATGATAGTCCCTTTTGGGGCTATTCTTAAGTTTCTATTTATTTAATTGTTTTGACTATTTAGTAAACTGAGTGGCTATTTAATTTTATAGGTAGAAAAGGCATTTAACATTTAACATTGTAAAGTATATCTGATATCTTTCTTATTGAATAAATTCAATATAATTGTAAATTAGACTACAAATTGAGTCCTTTAAAAGTAACAAATTTAAATTATATTAGTTTTTTTTTTGAATGTTTCATGATGATAATTAAAGTATGTAAGGGGAGAGGGGATGAGAACTCATTTAGTTTTAAGTATTGCAATCGCTACATTAACATTTAGTGCTTGCAGTAAAAAAGATGTGCCTGTTGAAACTAAAGAGAATTCTATACAGCAGGATAATTCAGAATTTAAAATTATTGTGTCAGAGGTGGTCCCACTTGTTTGAACAACTAAAAGCTTATTTATAAGTGATACTCTGCTCTAGTTAAGCTACCTTATTTTGTTGTGGTAGCTGGTCATAGTAAAACTCGAGACTGTAAATTAAATTGTGTAATTGCCTGAATTTGCTATGTTCATATTCACAACGGAGTCAGGCAACATGATGAACGAACAAAAACTAAAAGACCTTGCAGCAGAATTTGCTAAAGGAATCAAAACAGAAGACGATCTCAATCAATTCACCCGATTGTTGACTAAACTCACTGTTGAAACGGCTCTCAATGCCGAACTTACCGAACATCTCGGACATGAAAAGAATGCTCGTAAGAACGGTTCAAATGCTCGTAACGGTTATTCCAGTAAGACCGTGCTGAGCGATGATGGTGAGATTGAGATCACCACACCACGAGATCGTGATGGCACATTTGAGCCACAGCTAATTAAAAAGAATCAGACCCGTATCACGCAAATGGATAGCCAAATTCTATCCCTTTATGCCAAAGGCATGACTACCCGTGAAATCGTGGCTACTTTCAAAGAAATGTACGATGCTGATGTATCGCCAACGCTTATTTCCAAGGTGACTGATGCTGTTAAGGAGCAAGTCGCTGAATGGCAAAACCGTCCGCTGGATGCACTCTATCCCATCGTCTATATGGACTGTATTGTAGTTAAAGTCCGTCATAATGGCAGTGTTATCAACAAGGCTGTATTCCTTGCCTTAGGCATTAATCTTGATGGACAGAAAGAACTGCTCGGCATGTGGATGGCTGAGAATGAAGGTGCAAAGTTCTGGCTGAATGTCCTGACTGAGCTTAAAAACCGAGGGTTGCAGGATATTCTGATCGCCTGTGTGGATGGACTAAAAGGCTTTCCTGATGCCATTAACAGCGTATACCCGCAAACCCATATCCAGCTGTGCATTATCCATATGCTGCGTAACAGCTTGAAATACGTATCATGGAAAGATTACAAGGCGGTCACTCAGGATTTAAAAGCCGTTTATCAGTCACCTACTGAAGAGGCAGCCTTGATGGCCTTGGATCAATTCGCCCAAACATGGGATGACAAGTACCCACAGATCAGCAAAAGCTGGCGTACACACTGGGAGAATCTAAATACCTTCTTTGCTTATCCAGCCGAGATACGCAAAGCCATCTATACCACCAATGCGATCGAATCATTAAACAGCGTAATACGTCAGGCGATCAAAAAGCGTAAAGTCTTTCCAACGGATGATTCTGTACGTAAAGTGATTTACCTGGCAATTGATGCAGCGTCTAAAAAGTGGAATATGCCTATTCGCGACTGGCGTTTAGCCATGAGCCGCTTTATTATTGAATTCGGTGACCGCTTAAGCAATCGCCTTTAAATTTATGAAAAGCAATTACACAAAATTATTTACAGGCTCTAAAACTCATCTGGAGTCATTTTGTCCAGACTCGAATGAGGTCGTTTCAAATTATAAAATTCAAAATATGCGTTTAATTGCTTCTTCGCATCCAAAACATTGCTGTAGGCTTTGAGATACACCTCTTCATATTTAACGCTCCGCCATAATCGTTCAACCATCACATTATCAACCCATCGACCTTTACCATCCATACTGATTTGAATGCCATTTGATTTCAATACATCAATAAATGCATCACTGGTAAACTGACTGCCTTGGTCTGTATTAAAGACTTCAGGTCGGCCATATTTTTCAATAGCTTCATTTAATGTTTCTATGCAAAATGTAACCTCCATACTAATCGATACTCTATGCGCAAGTACCTTGCGGCTATGCCAATCAATCACAGCACATAAATAAACAAAGCCTTTTGCCATAGGGATATACGTTATATCCGTAGACCACACTTGATTACTGCGCTGAATAGCCAATCCTTTGAGCAGATATGGATATTTACGGTGAGCTTGATTGGCCTGACTTAGATTTGGTTTACGATATAACGCATTAATGCCCATTTTCTTCATTAAAGTACGTGTATGACGTCGTCCTATATGATGTCCTTGACGATTCAATAAATCACGCATCATACGGCTACCTGCAAAAGGGTATTGCATATGTAACTCATCCATACAGCGCATCAGCTTCAGATCTGATTCACTCACAGGTTTTGGGCGATAGTAATAACAACCACGGGAGACTTTCAGCAGCTTAGCTTGCTTAGATACTGAAATCTGAAGTGAGTCATCGATTAACTTTTGTGGTTGAAGCGACCCAGTTTCTTCAACACACCTTCTAAAAAATCAATTTCTAATGCCTGCTCACCGATTTTTGCATGTAGTTTTTTTAGATCGATGGGTGGTTCTGTTGGAGCTTTTGATTGATCGAAAGCTTGCGAGGAAGCTGAAATCAGTTGATTTTTCCAGTCAATAATTTGGTTTTGATGAACATCAAATTCAGCACTCAATTCAGCAAGTGTTTTTTCTGCTTTAATCGCAGCAAGTGCTACCTTAGCTTTAAAGTCATTTGAATGATTTCTTCTTGGTCTACGTGTCATAAAATACTCCATATATTGATGTTTATAACATCATTTGGGGAGCAAAATATCACTTATAAGTGTTGTTCAAATTTCCTGATCCACCTCTGTGGCTCAACCTGCGAAAAGAAACGAGTTGCTACGTAAGTCCGAGAACATGCTTTCCATGGTCTCTGAGCTCGCCTTTGGGACCGACATATCGGTAGAGAGTGACGCGCTCGATGCCGAGTTCCTTGCAGAGATCGGAAACTGAAGTATCGCGCTGGGCCATGGCGGCTTGCGCGAGACGCACCTGAGCTTTGGTGAGCGCGAATTTTCGTCCGCCCTTGCGACCGCGCGCTCTCGCGGAGGCGAGACCCGCCATGGTGCGCTCTCGGATCAGATCCCGCTCGAACTCGGCCAAGGTGGCGAAGATTCCGAACACCATGCGACCGGACGCAGTCGTGGTGTCGATCTGAGCGCCCTTTCCAGTCAGAACCCGCAGGCCGATCTTGCGGTCTGACAGCTCCTTCACCGTGTTGACCAGATGGGCAAGCGATCGTCCGAGGCGATCGAGCTTCCAGACCACCAGCACATCGCCGTCACGCAATGACTTGAGGCAGGCAGTCAAGCCAGGGCGATCATCACGACCGCCGGAAGCAAGATCATCATAGATATTGTCCCGTTCGACACCTGCGGCGCGCAAGGCGTCGTGCTGCAGGTCGAGAGACTGCGAGCCATCGGCTTTGGAGACGCGGGCATATCCGATCAGCATGTATCACAAACGTTGGTTTGAGGCGGCGCTTCGGCCACGATTGCATTGACCTCTGGAAATGTATCTCAACCAGCTTCATAAACAAAGCGTCTTGAACGCTATCAGATTTTGAAAAAGGAACATGTATGCCGCGTCGCGTCACTCTAACCGATCGGCAGAAAGACGCGCTGTTGCGCTTGCCGACTTCACAGACGGATTTGCTCAAGCACTATACGCTGAGTGATGAAGACTTTGGGCATATCAGGCTGCGTCGGCGCGCTCACAACAGGTTCGGCTTCGCCCTGCAATTGTGTGTCCTGCGCTATCCCGGCCGGGTGCTGGCTCCAGGCGAACTGATCCCTGCAGAGGTCATCGAATTTATCGGAGCGCAGCTTGGCCTGGGTGCCGACGATCTCGTAGACTATGCTGCCCGCGAGGAAACACGGCACGAGCATCTTGCCGAGTTACGGGGGCTCTACGGCTTCCGCACCTTCTCCGGACGTGGTGCGAGCGAGCTGAAGGAATGGTTGTTCCGAGAAGCCGAGATGGCGGTGTCGAACGAGGATATCGCCCGTCGCTTCGTAGCCGAGTGCCGACGCACCCGCACTGTCCTTCCCGCGACATCCACGATCGAGCGGCTTTGTGCCGCGGCTCTCGTCGATGCCGAGCGACGCATCGAGACGAGGATCGCCAGTCGGCTGCCTATGTCGATCCGAGAACAGTTGCTGGCATTGCTCGAGGAGACGGCTGATGATCGGGTGACCCGTTTTGTGTGGCTGCGCCAGTTCGAGCCTGGCTCGAACTCTTCGTCGGCCAACCGGCTGCTCGACCGGCTCGAATATCTGCAACGCGTCGATCTCCCCGAGGATCTGCTTGCCGGCGTTCCTGCCCATCGGGTGACTCGTCTGCGCAGGCAGGGTGAACGGTATTATGCCGACGGCATGCGCGATCTCCCGGAGGACAGGCGGCTTGCGATCTTGGCTGTTTGCGTCTCGGAATGGCAGGCGATGTTGGCCGACGCAGTGGTCGAAACCCACGACCGGATCGTCGGCCGTCTCTACCGTGCTTCGGAGCGTATTTGCCATGCAAAGGTCGCAGACGAAGCGGGGGTGGTGCGTGACACCCTGAAATCCTTCGCCGAGATCGGGGGCGCCCTGGTCGATGCACAGGATGATGGCCAGCCGCTGGGCGATGTCATCGCGAGGGCACTGTTGCAAAGTTAGCGATGAGGCAGCCTTTTGTCTTATTCAAAGGCCTTACGTTTCAAAAACTCTGCTTACCAGGCGCATTTCGCCCAGGGGATCACCATAATAAAATGCTGAGGCCTGGCCTTTGCGTAGTGCACGCATCACCTCAATACCTTTGATGGTGGCGTAAGCCGTCTTCATGGATTTAAATCCCAGCGTGGCGCCGATTATCCGTTTCAGTTTGCCATGATCGCATTCAATCACGTTGTTCCGGTACTTAATCTGTCGGTGTTCAACGTCAGACGGGCACCGGCCTTCGCGTTTGAGCAGAGCAAGCGCGCGACCATAGGCGGGCGCTTTATCCGTGTTGATGAATCGCGGGATCTGCCACTTCTTCACGTTGTTGAGGATTTTACCCAGAAACCGGTATGCAGCTTTGCTGTTACGACGGGAGGAGAGATAAAAATCGACAGTGCGGCCCCGGCTGTCGACGGCCCGGTACAGAT
>NZ_VOYA01000051.1:0-4678 GCF_013420465.1 Acinetobacter sp. YH01005
GAGTGATGGGAGAGAATGTTCAAGAGTGGATTCTAAATGTTCAGATAAAGACATAAAAAAATGAGCGTATTCACATACACTCATTTTTACTACATTTTACTAAAATTTGCTTAACTGACTGGCATTAGTCATTTGATGGGCTTTTTTTATGTTGTACTCATAATTCTTATCATTGAATTTAGGTTGAATGATTGATTAAAAAATTGATAAATAATGAGATTTAATATTTTAAATTGCTTTTCTAATTTAATTTCATCGTTATATAGAGACTCGATCATTCGTTATTCAGTACAAGCCGAGATCTGAAAATAGGGGATGAAGTTCAGGGCGTATAAGTAATCAAGTTTGAGGCTTGTGGTTCATTTTGTTACTTAAATATAGTGAACTCTGTGCTCAGTCAGCGCATGATAGAGGCATAGATTTATTCACATTTATCAATAATGTCTCAAGATCATGGAAATATCGTCATGTCCAAAGCCGTACAAGATATAAAAGATTATCCGCTCTATGTTGCAGGTAAAGCAGCGACTACCGATCAGTGGTTAGAAGTGGATCAAAAATATACCCAAGACGTATATGCACGCGTTGCACTCGCAGATGCTGCAACCATTGAAAAAGCCATTGATTCAGCGGTTAAATCTAGCGCTGCAATGGCGGCATTGGAACCTTTTCAAAAACAAAAAATCTTACTGCACTGTGTTAAACGTTTTAATGAAATGCGTGCAGAATTGACTGAAATTTTAATTGCGGAAGGTGGAAAACCGTGTAAAGCCGCAGCTGCTGAAGTTGAACGTTTAATCAATACCTTTCAAATTGCTGCTGATGCTGTCACACAGATGGATGATGGTCGCATGATCCCATTGGCGGTTACCGCAGCAGCATCTGGATATCAAGGCATGGTCAAACATGTGCCGATAGGCCCTGTATCGTTGATCAGCCCGTTTAATTTTCCGATCAATCTTACTGCGCATAAAATTGCACCTGCCATTGCTGCAGGCTGTCCATTTGTGTTGAAGCCTGCAAGTTTGACGCCTATTTCAGCTTTAAAAATTGCGGAAGTTTTAGCAGAAACAGATTTACCTAAAGGTGCCTTTTCGGTTTTACCTTGTCCACGGGAACATGCAGATGTATTAGTCACAGACGACCGATTTAAACTGCTCAGCTTTACCGGTTCCGATGTTGTGGGTTGGGATATGAAAGCGCGTGCGGGACGTAAAAAAGTGACTTTGGAACTCGGTGGCAACGCTGCGGTATTGGTTGAGCCCGATACTGAAATTTCAGCAGCATTTATTGAGCGCTTAGTGGGTGGGGCGTATAACCATGCAGGGCAGGTGTGTATCAGCGTACAACGCATCTTGGTGCATGCCGATATCTATGCCGATGTGAAGAAAAAACTTGTGGCGAGAATGAAGCAGCTTAAAGCGGCTGATCCTCAGTTGGAAAGCACCATGGTCGGTCCAATGATTAAGGAAGCGGAAGCAACACGCGTGCATAAATGGGTCGATAAAGCAGTAAAAAAAGGTGCCAAAGCATTGGTTCGTGGTGAACATCAGGGTGCATTGCTCGATCCAATTTTATTGGAAAATGTCGATGAATCACTAGAAGTGTATAAAGATGAAATCTTTGGCCCTGTAGCGATTTTAGAGAAATACAAAAATTTTGAAAAAGGCATCGCCAAAATTAATAGCAGCCGTTTTGGTTTACAAGCGGGCGTTTATACGCAAAATTTGAATAAAATGCTGTATGCGTGGAATCACTTAGATGTCGGTGGGGTGATTATTAATGACATTCCATCTTTCCGTGTTGATAACATGCCATATGGTGGCGTAAAAGATTCTGGCTTAGGCCGTGAAGGAATTCAGTCTGCCATTCGAGATATGCAAGAAGAACGCGTATTGGCAATAAAACTGTAGTCGTTTAAACATGGGCTTGGTTCAGCATGGATCTGTTCGAAGCCCAGTTTTTGAATCATTTCAAAAATCTAAAGTGAATAAGAAAAAATGAAACGAATTTTATTATGGGTCAGTTTGATGACCGTGAATATGGCTGTCTTTGCTTTTAACGCCACTCAAATGGTGACGGATGCACGCAGTCAAATTGGGAAAACCTTATATTATGATCCTGCGTATACTGCACTGCGTTATCCGATGGGAGATGTCCCTTTAATCAAGGGTGTTTGTACCGACGTGGTAATTCGTGCATTACGACAGCAAGGGATTGATTTACAACAAGCCATTCATGAAGATATGAAAGCCAATTTTAAGCAGTATCCACAAAAATGGGGCTTAAAAGGAACCGATAAAAATATTGATCATCGACGTGTTCCCAATATTCAAACTTGGATGCAACGTCAGGGCTATGTTGTCAAAGATAAGCAGTACTTGGCGGGAGATATTGTCACTTGGGACTTAGGGCGTGGTTTAGTGCATATCGGCGTGGTTTCAGATCGTAAAGTGAAAGCTAGCGATGTTCCACTCATCATCCATAATATTGGAGAGGGTACACAGGAAGAAGATCTTTTGCATGCCTATCAAATTACCGGACATTATCGAGTGAAATAACTTTAAAAATTTAATAGGAAATAAAACATTCCTAAAAGTTATATTATTGATAACTTAAATTGTATGAAAAATAAGCTGATTAAATGAACATTTAAACTTAAACATATTATAAAAATGGAATATTTGCCGTAGAAATTACAGAAAAACTTAAAAAAAGTGAGTATTGTTAATTCATACAAAGGGAAAGTTATTTGTGGTGTTTTTAACCAAAATGCGCATGTGATTTTTCTGTTTGCAATTTGGTATAGACGCTCACAAGGTATCTCACCAGATCAAACACCCAGAATTTTATTTTTATGGTTCTTTTTTTGCTCGCGATATAACCATAACAAGCAGCAGTTAAAGATGCCTGAGGTTTAGGTGTTCTATGTCAGATAATCGTGAAAACTGGTCGGCACGATCAGGATTTATCATTGCCGCTATTGGTTCCGCTGTAGGTTTGGGAAACATTTGGCGTTTCCCTTACGTAGCATATGAAAATGGTGGCGGTGCATTTTTAATTCCCTATTTAATTGCAATTTTTGCAGCGGGTTTGCCTTTATTATTCTTAGATTATGCAGTGGGGCATAAATTCCGAAAAGCTCCGCCAACTGCATATAAAAAACTTATGAACAGTGAGGCATTAGGTTGGTGGCAAGTGATGGTGACACTCATCATCGGGATCTACTATGCCAGTGTATTGTCATGGGCCGGCAGTTATATTTTCTACTCAATCGGTCAAAAATGGGGTGAAGATACTCAAGGCTTTTTCTTTAATACTTACTTGCAAAATGCCGATGGAATTGCCTTTGGTTTTGTACCGACCTTATTCTTTGGATTGGTGATTGTTTGGGCGATTACCATGTTCATTTTATATGGTGGTGTGAAGAAGGGTGTAGAGCTTTCGAATAAAATCTTTATTCCATTGTTGGTGATTTTGTTCTCGATTTTAGTGATTCAAGCAGTGCGTTTACCGGGTGCTACAGAAGGTCTAAATGCATTCTTTACACCAAATTGGGATGCGATGACTGACTATAAAGTATGGTTAGCAGCCTTTGGTCATATCTTCTTCTCGTTATCGATTGGTTTCGGGATCATGTTGACCTATGCGTCTTACTTAAAAGCAAAAACCAACTTGACTGGTTCAGGTGTTGTGGTTGCATTAGCTAACTCATCATTTGAAATCTTAGCGGGTATTGGTATTTTTGCAGCATTGGGCTTTATGGCGCATAGTGCAGGTGTACCTGTAAATGAAGTTGTTTCAGGTGGTATTGGCTTGGCCTTCATTGCCTTCCCAAAAATCATTTCGAGCTTGGGTGCTGGCGGTGATTTATTTGGTTTCTTGTTCTTCTCATCACTTGCTGTGGCGGGTATTACGTCAATGGTGAGTATTTTGGAAGTGCCAATCGCATCGTTCCAAGATAAATTGGGTTGGTCACGTAAAAAAGCTGTAACGATTGTTGCGGGTGGTTCTGCCATTGTATCGACATTAATTTTCTCAACCCACAGTGCGATTACTTTCGTCGACATCATTGACTACTTTGCCAATAACATTGGTATTGTAGCGGGTGGTTTGTTCTCGATTATCTTGGTGTCTTGGTTCCGTCGTCCATTGCTTGCGCAATTACGTGATCATGTAAATCAATATTCAAGTATTAAATTGGGCTTCGGTTGGAACTTCTTATTAACGGTTGTTACTCCGCTTTCATTATTGGTGGCTTTAGGCTTAACCATTAAAGACGTTGCATCTAAAGGCTATGGTGGTTATCCGGTAGACGTGTTATTGCCTGTAGCCGGTTTAGTCATTGCGATCTTTGTGCTTGGTGCGATTGTATTTAGTTGCATGAAAGACCAAAATCCAGAGGAGAAATAACATGAATACATCTGCATTAATCATGATGATCATTTCAATTGTTTTGCTTTGGGGCGGATTGATCTTAGCGTCGATCCATTTAGCAAAACATCCAGATGAAGAAGAATAAGCTTTATTGCTGATAAAAAAAGGAACCCTTGGGTCACTGCTGTCCCATAGTTTGCTTTAAATAAAAAAACCTGAGTCCTAACAGTTAAAATATGAGTGCAAACAAACACTTTAACGACCAGGATTCAGGTTTTGTCACATCAGAATACCGTATTTC
>NZ_VOYA01000052.1:0-4378 GCF_013420465.1 Acinetobacter sp. YH01005
GCCTATTTAAGTGATGTGCTGAAAAGGTTGCCGACACATAAAGTGACTCAGATTGAAGAATTACTGCCACATCGCTGGAAATCCAACTCAAATTAAAAAATAGGCATGGGGTTCAGCGGACGCTTACAATAATCCTGATTTCAAAGAAGCTTATAGTGAGATGGTAACGACTAGGCGAGAATTAAGTGAAATTGAGCCTTTGGCGGATAGCGATCTATCAGTTGCTCCAAAATCTCAACCCGTGCCAAGAAATAGCTATCCTAGACCTTTCTAAATATTGCTAATTGGGGGCAGCACAGAATTCGGAGAAAATAGCACGCTAAGGAATTTTGTGGACTAATTAATTTATTAAAATCAGAGATTTATATTTTTATGCTTTGCCTGTCTTCTAGAGATTGGCAACATGCAATTTAATTGAAAATTTTAACGAAGTTTTTAAATAACAACTACATAGAAGTAAACAAATGTACTTACCGCCCTATAATTTCCGTTTTCTGTGCTGACCCCTATATTCGAGTATTTAGACGGGAACGAAGAAGACTATGATTTCTCAAGATAGCGAGAAAAACTGACTACCTAGAATAGTCTGTTATAGGCGGTTTTCTTATAACGGTCTGTTCTAGGTAGTCTATTAATAGGTCTAAGGGGCTTTTTAGGTGGTTCCGCTAGGGTATACTGAAAATAAACTTGTCCTGTACCTGATTCCAGTAAAACACTCTCCGAAAATATCGAGACGATTCACGGTTGGTTACAGATAGTTTGGGTGTTATTTTTATCTCTATGCTTGATAGGCTTTATGAGCTTACCACAAATAATTTTTCATTCGGTCAGTCCTCGCTTTCATCCGACCAATTTTGACTCAACTCACTCACCAAACGACTCTCATCGCATTTAAAATCAATATAGTGATAGGTATTGGCAGGCAATAGCCAATCCTGCCCTGTCAGTGGACATTTTTGTTCCATATCTTCTGCCTGTGTCCAATCACGGTAATTCATTAGAAAATAATAGGTGGGTACACCTGTGCTTTGTTCAATGATACGGCACAATTCTCGACCTATTTTGCTATGCTCAGAATTGGGATTTTGCATTTGCTCTAAGGCAAAGGCTTCACTTACTGGTTGAGAACCAAGCCACAAACGATATAACGCTTCAGCCTGACGATACCATGACCACACATTATCATAACAAGGGTGATCAGGTTGGGTATATGGGATTTTATATAGAGGAATGCCTTGTAAGGTTACTCCATCTAGTAAAGGCGAACTCCAGCCCCAACGCAACATGTAAAATTCAGATTGCGTTGGTACGGCATAACGGGGAAGAGGATAGTCATGGTCTTCTCCGATATACAAGGTTTGAATGGGTTTACCTGCTAACTGTTCGATTTTATTGTGCATTTCTTGGGCATAGCTGTTCATATTTTTACGGTCAAGGGCATCCATTTCAGGACACACCACAGTCACGCGAGTAATATCATTTTGGCTAACAGCTAAATGATGGTTACGGGGTAATATTTGTCCGTTGCCTTCTAAATTTCCTAAATAACAAAATACATCATGGTCGTGGCTATCATCATCTTCAGCGATACCTGTATATTGGGGTATGATAATATCAAAGGCGTGCATTTTTATATCTCATGCTTAATTTATATTAAATATATTTGGGGATGTTGCTGTTGAAATTGGTTAAAGTGCTGTCTTGTAGTGTCAATTTAACCTATACCGTCAATGCCGTACACTCTAAATATTAATAATACTTAAACTACTTGATATTATAACTATAATTTTTCTTATCATATTTACCGAAATAAGGAACAGCTACATCCTTATGCACTGTATTATTACTATCAGTATATGTAATTACTATAGAGTCTTCGGTGTCAGAATATTTTATAGGATACTTAAATGATTGATTAGGAGATAAATTACCTATATTTTCTGATTTATTAGTGGTTTTATAAGTTAAATTAACCTTAGTTATATCTTCGGAGGTTTTGTTATTTATAATTAGCATCCCTTCTGATTCACTTTGACTGGAACAAGCCACAGTAATTAATGCACTTAAGCTAATTACATACAGTTTTCTTATTGAGATCTTCACGAGCCAAACCTTTAGTTATTTTATTTAATACAAAATAATTCTATGCAAGAAATGCCACTCTCAACTTCTTAAGCCTATTGGAATGGCTGTATTACAAGAATTGTAAGTTTAATATTGAAAGTCTAACCTTCGTAAAATAAATGATTTAGCGAAAAAAAGTTGAGAGTTAAGCATAAAATGGAATCTTATTTTTCACCAAAGGAATTAGAAGATGTTAAAGAACCATTAGTTATAACTTTCATTTTGAGACTACCCTAAATTCTGTGTAACTATCTAGTTTTCTAAAATACTTCTTAAATTTTGTCAAAATGGCTTTATTAGCTCGAAAAACTAACTTTCTATACACCATGAAGTACACCGCGACTACCTAAATAACTCAATATACCAATATCATTAGCCTACAGCCTAAGGTTCTAGTCCTCACTAGGGTACCGAAGCAGTGAAATTGGTTTGCCATAGGCATACTAATCAGAGTATGAAAAAGAAACTCCTCTCTCTGCAAATTCTTGATTGAAAACACTAAGAACCTTCATACTAAAAGTATAATAAATAAGTACTAGCCTTTCTATTATGGTGATGTCGTTCATATTCCAAGATATTCTCCGATCATCTAATAACCCCTCCCAACTAGGATCGTTTATTTTAGGTATAGATTGACTGCCGTAAGAAGGTATTTGATCAACTAAATGACGCATATCATCGAGTTTTTGATTTGATAGGGGTTACCCCAGAATTTGGAGAAAATAGTACGACAAGGAATTTTGTCGACTAATTAATTTATTAAAATCAAAGATTTATATTTTTATGCTTTGCCTGTCTGCTAGAGATTGGCAACATGCAATTTAATTGAAAGATTTTTAACGAAGTTCTTAAATAACAACTACATAGAAGTAAATAAATGTACTTACCGCCCTATAATTTCCGTTTTCTGTGCTGACCCCTAATATAGCAGTTTTTCACTGAATAGAACTCAGATAACTTATCATTTGGTGATAGTCAGAAGCCTTTATTCCCTTAAAATAATTTTTGTTTTTGATATCAAGGACTACTTCTACCACAACCTGTAAACAGCGAATAAAAATCTTAAAATTTAAACCCTAATTTCGATAAGAAGGGTAAATATACTTTCTGCTTTTCACTATCTAATAATGCTTCAGCAATTTGTTCAGCAAACACATCGTAACTTCGACCTGCTTGCCCTTGTGCCAAATACGATGCCTCATGTAATTGAGATATTTTTTTAGCGAAGGCAAAGCGTTGATTATCGGTCATGGTTATAAACATATCTACTGTATGTGGATCACGCTCTGTCTTTTCAGCTTTTACCGTTTTGGGCTTGGTTCTTTGTTTAAATTTAAAGGTAAATCCTGTAATAGTGCGACCTTGCTTGTGTTGCTCATATTCAGCAATAATATCCGTGTGTTCGTTAATTTGACTAATAGCCAAATCTAAAACTCTTGCTTTGAAATGGTGCATACGCACATATTCATCACTCAATAACCCAAAATGATTTCTTAACTCATCTAACGAGATTTCATTGGTTTTGCCCACAGACCGCCATTTAATCAAAAACTCATACAGGCGAATAGCATATCGGCTCTGTAAGCCTTTAATTTGCTCTATCTCGTATTTGGTAAATTTTTTTTCCAATCCTACAATTAATGGTACAACGTCATTGGCGAATACTAATCTTACCAATCCTAAATCATTAACGTAACTAATCTTTTGCACAAAGCGACTGCGGACAAACTCAATTTTTTGACTACCCTCAACAAACTGGGTGTAATTAAATTCCGCTTCAAATAAACCATTGACTCCACGCTTTAGGGCTTCATAAGCCGTATGTTTAGCCACGTCAAACTGTTGCATATAAGATTGGGCATGAATAGTTAAAGTCTTGTTCAATACACTTTCAATATTATCGCCCAACTTACGAGGGCACTGTTGCAAATAGAGATTTGAGTCGATGATGTTCCCTTTAAAAAGTGCTTAGAGACCGAAAAACCTGTTGATTAGACACACTTCACCCTGAGGCTGACCATAATAAAAGTAAGCGTCCGCTGAACACACCTTATGAATTCATCCTATAAGCCTTAATTTAGTCCCCACTTAGAAACAAGTGGGGACTTAAATTTATGACTACAAATAATCAGACATCCATCGCATCTCTTGCGAAAAAACGAAGAACATACAGTGCTGAATTTAAACAGCAGATCGTTCAGGCTTGTAAAGCACCGGACGTTTCAATTGCTTCAGTCGCTTTGCAACATGGATT
>NZ_VOYA01000053.1:0-4275 GCF_013420465.1 Acinetobacter sp. YH01005
AGTACCAGCGTACGGCCCACAGAATGATGTCACGCTGAAAATGCCGGCCTTTGAATGGGTTCATGTGCAGCTCCATCAGCAAAAGGGGATGATAAGTTTATCACCACCGACTATTTGCAACAGTGCCGGTTCGAGTCCCGTCGTCCGCACCACAAAGCCAAACATCCCTGCGATGATCGACCTCTGGGCGTTTGGTCGTGAGCCCGCCACCCTCGCGCTACGCTTTGCGCAGGCGTCGAAGGCGATCAGGTGCGCCCATCGATTCCGTCGAGCACCATCGCTGCGAGTTCATCGCTGGTGTGTGCACCACTATCGAGAACACGGGTTGTGCATGGAAGCCGTTCCCTTGCGGCCAAGCATCGGGCGACATTCGCTAATCGCCACTCTCGAATCTCCGCATTTCGATTCGGGTCAGGATGCATGGTCTGGTTCGCGATCCGGTGACGCAATAGGTCCTCGTTGAGCGTCAGAAAGATGTGCAGCAGCTGATCGTCGATCCGCCTTACCCCGTCGAGTATCTCAGTCAGATAGTCCGGGTGCACGAGCGTCATTGGGATGATGATGTCCTGCGAGTAATTCCTTCGAATCTCCCTGACCGCCGCGATCGTAAGTCCCCTCCACAAGGGGAGATCCTGATAGTCTCCGCTCGCTGGCATGGGGACCGTTTCTTTCACCACGAACCCGATTTCCTCGGGGTCAAAGATCAGCGATTTGGAACGCCGATCGCGCAGCCGCTTAGCGAGCGTCGTCTTTCCGGCGCCGAAAGGTCCGTTGATCCAGATTATCATTGTCGACGGCCTCTAACCTGAAGGCTCGCAAGAGCGCTCGACGGCCTCGTGCGGAGGCACGATCGGAGTGGTTCCGAAATGCTTCTCAAGATAGGTGACGCCGAACGTCACGATGTCCTGCGCGTCGAACAGGTAGCACTGAGCAAAGCCCACGACACCTTCTCGATGGCGACCGAGCTTCACGTAAGCATTTGCTATAGTTTCAACCGCATCCGGCTTTCCTTCGATAGCAAAGCAATCGAGAATGCCGTTTGAATCGTAATCCGATGCCGTTTTCCAGGCGACTTCACCGTCTCTTCCAAGCATCGGCATCTCATACGTCACCCACCGTTTGTTGGGGATATCGGCAACCGCCTCGGCGTAGTGCAATGCGGTAACGGAGTTTAGCGGCGCACCCAACAGCAGGGCCTTCCCGCCAAGGCGAACGAACCGCTCGACGGGCGATCCTTCCCCCAAGGCGTGACCGAGTTCGTGAGGCTCCGTCAGCGTTTCAGCCAGCGGACCAACCGCGACCATCGATGCATCGGGGTGCGCGCTGCGCCGCGCGCCGGGGGCTTGAACCAGAAATTGATTCAGCAGGCCGAACCCACGGTAAGTCCCGGCTGTTGCGGGATCGAACGGCAGCCAGGTACGGCGGGCTTCGTCATCCAGCCGAGCGCCATTCAGAGTCTCCTCGTAGGGTGATCGGTCCCACGACGCGTATCCCATCACAGTGCCAGTCGGCCCAACCGCGGAGCGTAACGCGGCAACGACCGTCTCCGCTCCTCCTTCGACCGGACCAATCGCTTTAAGTGAGGCATGCACCATCAAGAGGTCACCGGTTTGGACTCCGAGTTTTTGAAGCGCCTCCGTTATTGCCTTCCGCGTATGCATCGCGATATCTCCTCTAAACTGCAAAACACTATACCTATCGAGATATCACTCTACTATACCTATCGAGATATAGAGGTGGTCCCACTTGTTTGAACAACTAAAAGCGTATTTATAAGTGATATTCCGCTCTAGTTAAGCCACCTTGTTTTGTTGGGGTAGCTGATCATAGTAAAACTCATTTGGTGTCATTTTGGGCACTGTTGCAAATAGGCTGACATGATAAGCTAAATATCTTATTTATTTCGAGATACAGCAGATGAATCCCTTCCATGGTCGGCACTTTCAAGGTGAAATCATTCTTTGGGCTGTTCGTTGGTATTGTAAATATGGCATCAGCTATCGTGAACTTCAAGAAATGCTCGCTGAACGGGGTGTGAATGTTGACCACACCACAATTTATCGTTGGGTTCAGCGTTATGCTCCAGAAATGGAAAAACGCTTACGCTGGTATTGGCGTAATCCTACAGATTTACATTCATGGCATATGGATGAGACTTATATCAAAGTGAAGGGGCGATGGACTTACCTGTATCGTGCAGTTGATCAACGTGGTCATACGATTGACTTTTACCTTTCCGCTAGACGGAACAGTAAATCAGCCTATTGTTTTTTAGGAAAAATCTTCAATACGGTGAAAAAATGGCAAATTCCACGGGTCATCAATACAGATAAAGCAGCGACCTATGGCCATGCTTTATCACGGTTAAAGCGAGAAGGAAAATGTCCAGTAGATATTGAGCACAGGCAGATTAAGTATAAAAATAATGTCATTGAATGTGATCATGGTAAGTTAAAGCGGATCATCAGGGCCACATTAGGATTCAAATCTATGAAGACGGCTTATGCCACAATTAAAGGTATTGAAGTCATGCGTGCACTACGTAAAGGACAAGCATCGTCATTTTATTATGGTCAGCCTCAAGGTGAAGTGTGTCTAATCAACAGGGTTTTCGGTCTCTAAGCACTTTTAAAAAGGAACTTCATCGACTCAAATCTCTATTTGCAACAGTGCCATTGAAAATCAACTGAGAAATTTGACGATAATCAAAATACTGACCTGCAAAGAAGCGCTGCATACGTCGATAAAATGATTGTGGTAAACACTTGATGGGCAAGGCTTTAGATGCAGAAGAAAGATTACATGTTTGCTTTAAAATAATCACAAGCATGATGAGCGCAAAGCACTTTAAATGTGACTTGTTCCATTTTAGAGATTTGTTTAAGATAAGATATAACTCATTGAGATGTGTCATAGTATTCGTCGTTAGAAAACAATTATTGTGACATTATTTCAATGAGTTATCTATTTTTGTCGTGTACAGAGATTATTATAGAAGCCCCCATGAATAAATCGCTCATCATTTTCGGCATCGTCAACATAACCTCGGACAGTTTCTCCGATGGAGGCCGGTATCTGGCGCCAGACGCAGCCATTGCGCAGGCGCGTAAGCTGATGGCCGAGGGGGCAGATGTGATCGACCTCGGTCCGGCATCCAGCAATCCCGACGCCGCGCCTGTTTCGTCCGACACAGAAATCGCGCGTATCGCGCCGGTGCTGGACGCGCTCAAGGCAGATGGCATTCCCGTCTCGCTCGACAGTTATCAACCCGCGACGCAAGCCTATGCCTTGTCGCGTGGTGTGGCCTATCTCAATGATATTCGCGGTTTTCCAGACGCTGCGTTCTATCCGCAATTGGCGAAATCATCTGCCAAACTCGTCGTTATGCATTCGGTGCAAGACGGGCAGGCAGATCGGCGCGAGGCACCCGCTGGCGACATCATGGATCACATTGCGGCGTTCTTTGACGCGCGCATCGCGGCGCTGACGGGTGCCGGTATCAAACGCAACCGCCTTGTCCTTGATCCCGGCATGGGGTTTTTTCTGGGGGCTGCTCCCGAAACCTCGCTCTCGGTGCTGGCGCGGTTCGATGAATTGCGGCTGCGCTTCGATTTGCCGGTGCTTCTGTCTGTTTCGCGCAAATCCTTTCTGCGCGCGCTCACAGGCCGTGGTCCGGGGGATGTCGGGGCCGCGACACTCGCTGCAGAGCTTGCCGCCGCCGCAGGTGGAGCTGACTTCATCCGCACACACGAGCCGCGCCCCTTGCGCGACGGGCTGGCGGTATTGGCGGCGCTGAAAGAAACCGCAAGAATTCGTTAACTGCACATTCGGGATATTTCTCTATATTCGCGGTTCAGCAGGCATGTCCCCTTTGAGGGCGACCCGACGACAGGATAATCGACCTTATGGTGCGCAAATATTTCGGCACAGACGGTATTCGTGGCAAAGCCAACGAAGGCGCGATGACGGCGGAAACCGCCTTGCGCGTCGGCATGGCGGCTGGCCGTGTCTTTCGTCGCGGTGACCACCGCCATCGTGTCGTGATCGGCAAGGATACGCGCCTGTCGGGCTATATGCTTGAACCCGCGCTCACAGCCGGTTTCACCTCGATGGGCATGGACGTATTCCTTTTTGGCCCGCTGCCGACAACGTATAGGAAGAATAAACGCCCTTTTCACCCAAGTCCAACAGCTTTGGACCGCAGTTGACTCTTTCGACACCCCTGCGATGCAACCCAATCCGGCTGACGGGGAGCCAGCAACGCTGAAAATTTAC
>NZ_VOYA01000054.1:0-3524 GCF_013420465.1 Acinetobacter sp. YH01005
GTAAATTTTCAGCGTTGCTGGCTCCCCGTCAGCCGGATTGGGTTGCATCGCAGGGGTGTCGAAAGAGTCAACTGCGGTCCAAAGCTGTTGGACTTGGGTGAAAAGGGCGTTTATTCTTCCTATACGTCGATCGATTGAATGAAGGACATATACAATCATTTCTCCGACATTTGGTTATGGAGCGAAAAGTTTCAATATCTTATCAAAACCAGGCAATCAATGCGATTAAGTTTTATTACGAACGTGTTTTGGGTGGACAACGGAAAACATATTTCATCGAAAGACCAAAAAAAGAAAAAACACTTCCTGTTGTGATGAGTGAAGAAGAAACCATTCGGGTACTACGCGCTATTGAAAACGTGAAACACAAGGCTATTCTGATGACTATTTATTCGGCAGGTTTGCGCATTTCTGAATGTATAAACCTGAAAATAAAAGACATTGACTCCAAGCGCATGCAAATTCGTATAGAACAGTCAAAAGGAAAAAGAGATCGTTATACCATTTTATCTGAGAAAACATTAATTATTTTAAGAACATACTTTATGGAATATAAACCAAAAGATTATTTATTTGAAGGTCAAAAAGGTGGCGCATACTCAAGCCGAAGTATTCAAAACATTTTTAAAGCAGCTGTTTTAAAAGCAAAGATTCAAAAGGAAGTTACTGTACATACCTTACGACATAGCTTTGCAACGCATTTGCTTGAGAATGGTACGAGTTTACGTTATATTCAATCGTTGTTAGGTCATTCAAGCAGTAAAACAACTGAGGTTTATACACATATTACCACCAAGGGAATGGAACAATTAAAAAGTCCGATGGATTTGTTAGATATATAGAAAGGATTTGTATATTTGAGCAAAACTTAACAAAAAGCACTATGAATATAAATCCTTTTGAGAGAGTAGAAACGAACGGTAAACGGTTGAAAACGGATTTGTCACTGATAATGAAAGGTTTAGCAAAATAAGATATAGTGGATATATACGCCATTTGGCGTATAGCCACTTGTTATGTGCCATTTTTGAATGACAATGCGAATAGATACGGACAAACAAATGAATTTACTTAGTGATAAGAACGTTGCAATAATTGGTGGTGGACCCGTTGGACTGACTATGGCAAAATTATTACAGCAAAACGGCATAGACGTTTCAGTTTACGAAAGAGACAACGACCGAGAGGCAAGAATTTTTGGTGGAACCCTTGACCTACACAAAGGTTCAGGTCAGGAAGCAATGAAAAAAGCGGGATTGTTACAAACTTATTATGACTTAGCCTTACCAATGGGTGTAAATATTGCTGATGAAAAAGGCAATATTTTATCCACAAAAAATGTAAAGCCCGAAAATCGATTTGACAATCCTGAAATAAACAGAAATGACTTAAGGGCTATCTTGTTGAATAGTTTAGAAAACGACACGGTTATTTGGGATAGAAAACTTGTTATGCTTGAACCTGGTAAGAAGAAGTGGACACTAACTTTTGAGAATAAACCGAGTGAAACAGCAGATTTGGTTATTCTTGCCAATGGTGGAATGTCGAAAATAAGGAGCTTTGTTACCGACACGCAAGTTGAAGAAACCGGTACTTTCAACATCCAAGCTGATATTCTTCAACCGGAAATAAACTGTCCCGGATTTTTTCAGCTATGCAACGGCAACCGATTAATGGCGGGACATCAGGGCATTTTATTGTTTGCCAATCCCAATAATAATGGTGCATTGTATTTAGGAATTAGTTTTAAAACGCCCGATGAATGGAAAAATAAAATTCCCTTAGATTTTCAGGACAGAAACAGCGTTGCCGATTTTTTATTGAAAAGATTTTCCAAATGGAGTGAAGTTTACAAACAATTAATACGTTCGGTATCAACATTTCAATGCTTGCCCACAAGGAAATTTCCTTTGAACAATGATTGGAAAAGTAACCGTCCATTACCCATAACAATGATTGGCGATGCTGCTCATTTGATGTCGCCTTTTGCAGGACAGGGTGTAAATACGGGATTATTGGATGCTTTGATATTGTCTGAAAACCTTACAAACGGAGAATTTACAAGTATTGAAAATGCCATCGAAAACTACGAACAACAAATGTTTGTTTATGCAAAAGATACGCAGGACGAATCGACAGAAAACGAAACCGAAATGTTTAGTCCCAATTTTTCGTTTCAAAAATTATTGAATCTATAAACAGTAAGAAAAAACGGCTACTAACAAGCAGTTTTGCAATAGTGGGGCAGAAGTGCAAAATTGAACTTGTGTGCTTCTATCAACTTTTGTACATTAGCTGCCAGTTTAAGATGGGTGCATTTGAGTATGCCCAAAGGAGCCCGCAAGTATGCGCAGGACGAAGCCAGTAGCCGCGCCGATGGTGGCGCGGGTCTATCTGCGCGTCAGCACCGACGCGCAGGACTTGGAACGCCAAGAGGCGATCACTACGGCCGCGAAGGCCGCCGGCTACTACGTCGCCGGCATCTACCGTGAGAAGGCATCCGGCGCACGCGCCGACCGGCCTGAGCTGCTGCGCATGATCGGCGACCTACAGCCCGGCGAGGTGGTCATTGCCGAGAAGATCGACCGCATCAGCCGCCTACCTTTGCCCGAGGCCGAGCGCCTGGTGGCCTCGATACAGGCCAAAGGCGCACGCCTGGCCGTCCCTGGCGTGGTCGATCTATCCGACCTGGCGGCCGAGGCCCAGGGCGTCGCCAAGATCGTGCTGGAAGCCGTGCAGATCATGCTTTTTCGCCTGGCCTTGCAGATGGCCCGCGACGACTACGAGGACAGGCGCGAACGCCAGCGCCAAGGCATTGAGTTGGCCCGCCAGGCCGGGCGGTACAAGGGCCGCCGTGCTGATCCGAAGCGCCGCGCCCAAGTTGTCGCGCTGCGCAAGTCCGGCTACAGCATCAACAAGACCGCCGAGCTGGCCGGGTACAGTGCGGCCCAGGTGAAACGGATATGGGCCGAGGTCAGCCAGGCCGAAGCGAAGCAGCACGGCGCGTTCGTGGAGGACGCATTGACGGAAGCCGATGCCCTGGCCGCTGTCGGCCAGGATGAGCGCCAGGAGGAAAGGGCATGAAGAAGCCGAACCAAGACGACGAGCCGTTTTTCATCACCGAGGAGATTGCGGCCGAAATGATCGCCGGCGGCTATGAGTTCGAGCTGCCGCCCATTCCTTGCACCATCCGCCTACGCGACGTGCTGGAGCGCATGACCGATGCTGAGCTAGCATTGCAGCCGGGCGAGATCGCCGACCAGGAGCGTGAACGCTGCCGGCGCAAGCCGTGTTCAACCTCATGATCTGGTCATGGTATTTTTCATGGCACTGAGCCTGATAGTTCTTGCAAATTGTTGTCACTAAAGGGTTTTGTGTGCTTGTTTACAATCGAGTGGGAGTGACGGGCACTGGCTGGCAATGTCTAGCAACGGCAGGCATTTCGGCTGAGGGTAAAAGAACTTTCCGCTAAGCGATAGACTGTATGTAAACACAGTATTGCAAGGACGCGGAACATGCCTCAT
>NZ_VOYA01000055.1:0-3428 GCF_013420465.1 Acinetobacter sp. YH01005
AAAAAAAAGCATATAGCGACCGACTTCAAAAAAGCATCATCGGATTAGAAAATAGAATCCGGCGAATAAAGAAAGCGCTTTATACAACTTGAAAAGTTGTCAGGGGTCCAGGGGAGGATTCCCCTTGCTCATGAACTTTCAAAAGCCCAAAGGCGTTTTGAAAGTGGAGTGAGTCCACTTTCGCTATCGCAAAGCTCAAAACCTTTTGCTATCGTGTATGTTTTGCGGTGTTGGATCTCTCAATGTCATTTGCTATTTTGCGCCTTCAGAAATTGAAGACTTTTGCCGACATCGGCGGAAGTCTTTCTCATAATTATCGCAATCGAGAAACGCTGAATGCTGACTCTGATCGTACTCATTTGAATGATCATGACTTAGATACAAACGAAAAATGTATGTCTGCAATCAAGGACCGAATCCCTGAGAAGCGAAGAAAAGATGCGGTTCTATGTATTGAACATTTGGTGACAGCATCACCAGAATGGGACGGCTGGGGCACAGAAAAAGAAACTGAATTTTTTGAAAAATCGAAAAAATGGTTAGAAAATAAATACGGCAAAAAAAACGTTATCAGCACTACGATTCATCGAGATGAAACGACTCCGCATCTAGTTGCGTATATTGTTCCAGTTGATGAGGAAAGCGGTCGGTTAAATGCCAAAAAATTTATTGGTGGATCTCGTTTAACTCTCTCAAAAATGCAGACTGATTTTGCAGTTGAAGTAAAACACCTGGGGCTAGAAAGAGGCATTGAAGGAAGCAAAGCGAAACATACATCAATCAAAGAATATTATGATCAAGTCAATGAATACGATAAAACGCATGATCTAAATCTTTCTTCACCAGACTTACCTGCGCCCGACTTTTTTGAGTCAAAAGAAAAATATGGTCAACGAGTCGCAAAGCATGTATTCGACTCAGTTTTTGAACAGATGAAACCCTTATACGAGGAATATAGAGTTCAAGCTGCACAAACTAAATCATCACGCAAAATAGCAAATGAAGCGCAAAAAGAGCTTAAAAAAATACAAGAAAAAGCCAAGCCGTATCTCGATGCGATCAAGGGATATAACCCCAAGACATTGAAAGTTTTTGATGATCAATTAAATATTCTAAAAAGCAACATGGATGATCAAATTCAACAGTATGAAACTGCATACAACAGAAGGCAAGAAGCTGAAAAAATAGAAAAAAATAAACGTGAATTTGAGAAAAGTTGGTCTGAAAGATTGTATTCAATGAACTCTGAACAATCTGAGAGTTTTAATTTTTTGCTTACTCATATTATTCAATTCACTCACGATGATTTCGAGAGAAAACAGAAAGTAAATGAATTAAAAAGACGATTAATTGAAGATAAAAACTATGCACTACATAGTTTTGAGTACAGAAATAGAGATAAAAACACATCAAAATATGAAAAAAAGGATACTTTTGAGATGAAAATTGATGTTGATAGTTCAAATGATTTGGAAATATAGCTCTAAATCGCTCTATTTTACGCTTAAGGCACATTTGGTCTTTTCTGCATAAAAGTATAATTGAAATAAAAAAATGCTCTTAGAACGCAAATGATGAGCATTTAGCGAGTGTCTACGAGCGACACAATGAAAATTCGCCTATTCCCCCTCTGAAAAACTGCTTTTGCTCTTTTTTGCTTCTGGAGAGACTTGTTAGCGAGTGTCTACGAGCGAAGTATTGATGCTTTTGCTCTTAAAAAAGCATGAGCATAGCGAATGCATTATCGCCTTTGATTTTGCCTTTTTTGGGCTTTTAATGTTTTTAAATGCTTTTAAATGCTTTTAGGCCCTCTGAAACACAAGCCTAGCAAGGCTTTCACGCTCCATATCTATACATCTATCGACCCATATCTATACATCTATCGACCCATATCTATACATCTATCGACCCATATCTATACATCTATCGACCTTATCTATA
The DNA here is from genome assembly GCF_013420465.1 of Acinetobacter sp. YH01005. NCBI lineage: Bacteria > Pseudomonadati > Pseudomonadota > Gammaproteobacteria > Moraxellales > Moraxellaceae > Acinetobacter > Acinetobacter sp. YH01005. The sequence continues at coordinate 1,942 of NZ_VOYA01000055.1, forward strand.
CATATTTATTACTGTATATTTACATGCACTTTTATTAGTGTATATTATCGTTGTCGAAAGGAGATTTTTGTTTATGAGCCACTCAAAAAAACAGGAAGAAAATATGCTCATTGTAAAAGACAATGCCTTAATTAACGCTAGCTACAACTTGGAGCTTGTAGAACAACGATTAGTTCTGCTTGCAATTATTGAAGCTAGAGAAAATGGAAGAGGAATCAATGCAAATGACCCTTTGACAATACATGCAAGTACATACATACAAACATTTAATGTTGAAAAACATAGTGCTTATATGAGCTTGAAAGAAGCATGCAAAAACTTATTTGCACGACAATTTAGTTATGAAGAGATGAATGAAAATGGGAATTTGACACACTACACAAGCAGGTGGGTGTCAAAAATCGGCTACACAAAAAATGAAGCAACAGTCAAAATCATATTTGCTCCAGATGTTGTCCCACTGATCACTAGACTTGAAGAACATTTCACAAGCTATGAGCTTGAACAAGTTGCACAACTTCAAAGTAAATACTCAACACGCTTATATGAGATTCTCATAGCGTGGCGTAGTACTGGTAAGACTCCGATTATTACTATTGATGAATTTAGAAACCAAATAGGGATTCTTGAATCTGAATATAAGATTATTTCTAACTTTAAGTTGCGTGTATTAGAACCAGCAATCAAGCAGATCAATGAACATACTGACATTACAGTTACTTATGAACAGCATAAAAAGGGACGTACAATTACAGGCTTTTCATTCAGATTTAAACAGAAGCAACAAGCCAAAATCGAAAAAACAGTAAATCCAAAACGAGATCCAAATACGCCCGATTTTTTTATAAAAATGACAGATGCACAACGTCATTTATTCGCTAATAAAATGTCTGAAATGCCTGAGATGGGGAAATACTCTCAAGGTACAGAAAGCTATCAGCAATTTGCTATTCGTATTGCTGACATGCTTTTACAGCCTGAAAAATTCATAGAGCTTTACCCGATTTTAGAAAAAGCAGGATTTAACAATGAATGAAATATTAGATAATTTTGACATAGATCGAGAAGTCGAAAAGTTTAATGACGTTATACTCAAACAAAGCAATGGCACAAAAGCAAAAATTCTAATCGGCTATTTGCATTCTATTATTGACGTTGATATCAAGCATTTTGATGATTTTAGTGAGCACAAAAGCGTACTCGAAGATATTGAAAGCAAAGTAAACTCTGCTATCAGTCTTCTGAAAACAATCTCAGATTAAAATGACTGAAAAAGAAATAACCAAATTTGAAAAAGAAATGCTGCTTCAACAAAAAATTGAGCAGCTAGAAACAGAGCTTAAAGAATTTTCTGATCTTCAAAAAAAAGCATATAGCGACCGACTTCAAAAAAGCATCATCGGATTAGAAAATAGAATCCGGCGAATAAAGAAAGCGCTTTATACAACTTGAAAAGTTGTCAGGGGTCCAGGGGAGGATTCCCCTTG
>NZ_VOYA01000056.1:0-3170 GCF_013420465.1 Acinetobacter sp. YH01005
AATGGCTTTTATGGCTTCAGCTTTAAATTCTGCGGTGTAAGTCTTCTGTTTCTTGCTCATGGTAAACTCCTAATGAGTATGTATAGTTTACCAAGTTAAACCCTCCTGTTTTTTAAGCACACATCAATATTTTAGGGGCATTATGTTTGTTTTGCAAATGAGAAAGGATAGGCAATAAAAAAGCCCGACATCCTGTCGGGCTTTTCCATATTTGGCGCTTAGATCTGACTCCTGTCTGATCTCACGTTCCTTGTTGTTCATCTTATTCTTTTTATCTGGAGCATCCTGCTCTCTATGTCTTCATGATAGGAAATTTCCAGTATTGCGGATAGCAGCAAAGGGCCGAGATTGGTATGAGCCAGGGCTTACAAAATAGCCTAAATTTTATCCACAAAAAATGTGGATAATTTTGGACATTGAGGCATTGATAAAATTTGAAAAACCTCAAAACTGACTATTTTTTAGTCAAATTTATTGGCAAGAAGTATCAAAACCGCTCATAAAAAAGCCGACTTGTTTCAAAATCGGCTTTTTGGTCATTTTTGGATTTTTCTATTTTTATTAAGTGGTTGATATTTATATTAATATACAAGTGTACTTCGTATAACGACCATTATGTTAAATATATATCAATTTGATCTTTAGAATTAATTCTATTACTTGTCATTTATAATCAATGCATTATTATAAGATATAAATAATTTAAGGAAAATCAAGTGAGTAGAATTAATAGTTACAGCGCATTTTATGTAAGTGAACCTTTTGACCCATCTTCATTAGGAGCATATGCTACACATGACTTTTGTCATTATCAGATGCTAAAAGCATGGAAAGGAAAAGATGGTAGTTTTCCATTTTATAACGCTCATGAAACGACTTATAACGTTCGAGATAATAGTAATTGGGAGCAAACCTTAAAACCTAGGTTAAGAGAAAGATTAAGAAATTCAAAAAATATTATTCTTTTTTTAAGTTCAAAGACTAAAAACTCAAGAGCATTAAGAGAAGAAATTGATTATGGCGTGAATGTACTTAAACTACCAATTATTGTTGTTTATCCAGAATTTACGACATACAGTGAACTTTTATCAGTAAATGGACAATTTAAAAATGAAGTGACTCAATTGTGGGATAATTTACCAATTTTCAGGGACTCTAAAAAAAATATTCCTGTTTTACATGTTCCCTTAAATAAGTCCTTACTTCATAACGCACTATTAAACAAAGGATTTACAGTACAGTCACCTCTAGAATCTAAAGACTATAAATTATAATGAAAGTTAAAATATTTAATAAAAAGTTGAGAGATTCCTTTTTTTTAAAAATATCTCTATTCAGTGCCTTTGCAACATTATTACTTGCTTTTGTTCCCATACCATCAAAGATACAAGGCTTATTAGGTGGAGTATTCTTAGTATTTTTAGTGATTATTTATATCTATGATTGGAGAAAAGCAAATAAATTAAATTCAGTTGAAATTGATATTGAAGGTACTACAGTTTGTATTAAGGAAGGCGATATTTTTGAAGAAGATGGATTGAAGGTAATTGCTTTTAATGAATATTTTGACACTTTAGTTGATAATAAAATTATTAATGAAGTTTCTCTAAATGGAATTTTTTTACAAAAAAAATTAGATATAGAAATAAGTGCTCTTGATCAAGAGATTGATAACTATCCTTTTGAGGATAATGAAATATTAGAGGAAAACGTAGATCGTTTAGTTGGAAAGAAAAAGAAGTTTAAAATAGGAACTATATTTGTTCATAATGACTATATTTTGACTGCTTTTTCTAAATTTGACTCCTCTAATAGAGCTAATTTAACCATGCCTGAGTATCTAGGATTTCTAATAACATTCTGGGACAAAGTAAATATAGTTTATGGGCAGCGCAGTGTTTCTGTCCCTATATTTGGTTCAGGTATTACAAGGATTAAAGAGCATAGGGGAATTAGTGATGAGGACTTACTAAAAATTATGATTTGGACATTCAGAATTAGCGAAATGAGATTTAAACATCCTGCTAAATTAACTATTGTTATTCACTCTGAAAAAATGAATAAAATTAATTTATTGGATATTCAGGAAACAAAGAATGGAATTTGATTAAGATTTCCTTAAATTAACATAATACACCTTATATGAAACACTTTATATTTATCATTAAATTTCAGTATATTAGATTATGCCGCTCTAGGAAGTAAGGCACCAGAGCGGCTTTTTATTGATTATTCATGTTCCACGCTTAAAATTCGAACAGTGTTTCATGATTTTTATAAGTTAAACTAAATTTAGTTGCTAATCCCAATAAGCTATTCACTAACTTGTAAATATCGGTATACCGCCTGACGACTAATCCCAAAAGCTTTCCCTAATGCCATTTTCGATAGATACTTCCCCTCCTTCCATGCTTGTCGTAAAGCTTCAGCTTGGTCAGGCTTTAGGGCACTGTTGCAAATAGGCTGACATGATAAGCTAAATATCTTATTTATTTCGAGATACAGCAGATGAATCCCTTCCACGGTCGGCACTTTCAAGGTGAAATCATTCTTTGGGCTGTTCGTTGGTATTGTAAATATGGCATCAGCTATCGTGAACTTCAGGAAATGCTGGCCGAACGTGGAGTGAATGTTGATCACACCACAATTTATCGCTGGGTTCAGCGTTATGCTCCAGAAATGGAAAAACGTTTACGTTGGTATTGGCGTAATCCTACAGATCGACATTTATGGCATCTGGATGAAACTTACGTAAAAGTGAATGGCAAATGGGCATATCTATACCGTGCAGTTGACCAACGTGGCCATACTCTTGATTTCTATCTTTCTGCTAGACGAAATACCCATTCAGCTTATTGTTTTCTTGGAAAAATTTTAAATAATGTGAAGAAGTGGCAAATTCCACAAGTGATCAACACGGATAAAGCACCCACATATGGACGTGCTTTATCACGGTTAAAACGGGAAGGTAAATGTCCACCAGACCTTGAGCACAGGCAGATTAAGTATAAAAATAACGTGATTGAATGTGATCATGGCAAGCTAAAGCGGATCATCAGGGCCACATTAGGATTCAAATCTATGAAGACGGCTTATGCCACAATTAAAGGTATTGAAGTCATGCGTGCACTACGTAAAGGACAAGCATCGTCATTTTATTATGGTCAGCC
>NZ_VOYA01000057.1:0-2924 GCF_013420465.1 Acinetobacter sp. YH01005
CGACTGTTTGGGGTTGTATAGTCAAGTAATTAAGTGCATGTGGTGGATGCCTTGGCAGTCAGAGGCGATGAAAGACGTAATAGCCTGCGATAAGCTCCGGGGAGGCGGCAAATATCCTGTGATCCGGAGATTTCTGAATGGGGGAACCCACCCGCTATAAGGCGGGTATCATAAACTGAATACATAGGTTTATGAGGCGAACGAGGGGAAGTGAAACATCTCAGTACCCTTAGGAAAAGAAATCAATTGAGATTCCCTCAGTAGCGGCGAGCGAACGGGGAAAAGCCCATTAAGTTATCTAAGCTTTAGTGGAACGCTCTGGGAAGTGCGACCATAGTAGGTGATAGTCCTGTACGCGAAAGGGCTTAGATAATGATGTCGAGTAGGGCGAGGCACGTGAAACCTTGTCTGAATATGGGGGGACCATCCTCCAAGGCTAAATACTCCTGACTGACCGATAGTGAACCAGTACCGTGAGGGAAAGGCGAAAAGAACCCCTGTGAGGGGAGTGAAATAGATCCTGAAACCGCATGCATACAAGCAGTGGGAGCCAACTTGTTTGGTGACTGCGTACCTTTTGTATAATGGGTCAGCGACTTACATTCAGTAGCAAGGTTAACCGATTAGGGGAGCCGTAGAGAAATCGAGTCTTAATAGGGCGTTTAGTTGCTGGGTGTAGACCCGAAACCGGGTGATCTATCCATGAGCAGGTTGAAGGTTGGGTAACACTAACTGGAGGACCGAACCCACTGTCGTTGAAAAGCCAGGGGATGACTTGTGGATAGGGGTGAAAGGCTAATCAAACTCGGTGATAGCTGGTTCTCCCCGAAAGCTATTTAGGTAGCGCCTCGGACGAATACCATTGGGGGTAGAGCACTGTTTCGGCTAGGGGGTCATCCCGACTTACCAAACCGATGCAAACTCCGAATACCAATGAGTACTATCCGGGAGACAGACTGCGGGTGCTAACGTCCGTAGTCAAGAGGAAAACAATCCAGACCGCCAGCTAAGGCCCCTAAATTATAGTTAAGTGGGAAACGATGTGGGAAGGCATAGACAGCTAGGAGGTTGGCTTAGAAGCAGCCACCCTTTAAAGAAAGCGTAATAGCTCACTAGTCGAGTCGGCCTGCGCGGAAGATGTAACGGGGCTAAAACTATATGCCGAAGCTGCGGATTTACACATTAGTGTAAGTGGTAGGGGAGCGTTCTGTAAGCCGATGAAGGTGGATTGAGAAGTCTGCTGGAGGTATCAGAAGTGCGAATGCTGACGTGAGTAACGACAAAACGGGTGAAAAACCCGTTCGCTGAAAGACCAAGGGTTCCAGTCCAACGTTAATCGGGGCTGGGTGAGTCGACCCCTAAGGCGAGGCCGAGAGGCGTAGTCGATGGGAAATTGGTTAATATTCCAATACTTCAGTGTAATGCGATGAGAGGACGGAGAAGGTTAAGTCAGCCTGGCGTTGGTTGTCCAGGTGAAAGGAAGTAGGCATGTATCTTAGGCAAATCCGGGGTACTCTATGCTGAGATCTGACAGCAAGCTGTACTTGTACAGTGAAGTGGCTGATACCATACTTCCAGGAAAAGTCTCTAAGCTTCAGTTACACTGGAATCGTACCCGAAACCGACACAGGTGGTCAGGTCGAGTAGACCAAAGCGCTTGAGAGAACTCTGCTGAAGGAACTAGGCAAAATGGTACCGTAACTTCGGGAGAAGGTACGCTGCTTTTGGTGATGGAACTTGCTTCCTGAGCTGAGAGCAGCCACAGAAACCAGGCCCCTGCAACTGTTTATTAAAAACATAGCACTCTGCAAACACGAAAGTGGACGTATAGGGTGTGATGCCTGCCCGGTGCTGGAAGGTTAATTGATGGGGTTAGCGTAAGCGAAGCTCTTGATCGAAGCCCCAGTAAACGGCGGCCGTAACTATAACGGTCCTAAGGTAGCGAAATTCCTTGTCGGGTAAGTTCCGACCTGCACGAATGGCATAATGATGGGGGCGCTGTCTCCAGCAGAGGCTCAGTGAAATCGAAATCGCCGTGAAGATGCGGTGTACCCGCGGCTAGACGGAAAGACCCCGTGAACCTTTACTGCAGCTTGACATTGAACTTTGATCTTACTTGTGTAGGATAGGTGGGAGGCTTTGAAACCGAGACGCTAGTTTCGGTGGAGCCAATCTTGAAATACCACCCTGGTAATATTGAGGTTCTAACTCTGCTCCATTATCTGGAGCGAGGACCATGTCTGGTGGGTAGTTTGACTGGGGCGGTCTCCTCCTAAAGAGTAACGGAGGAGTACGAAGGTGCGCTCAGCGTGGTCGGAAATCACGCGTAGAGTATAAAGGCAAAAGCGCGCTTAACTGCGAGACCCACAAGTCGAGCAGGTACGAAAGTAGGTCTTAGTGATCCGGTGGTTCTGTATGGAAGGGCCATCGCTCAACGGATAAAAGGTACTCTGGGGATAACAGGCTGATACCGCCCAAGAGTTCATATCGACGGCGGTGTTTGGCACCTCGATGTCGGCTCATCTCATCCTGGGGCTGAAGCAGGTCCCAAGGGTATGGCTGTTCGCCATTTAAAGAGGTACGCGAGCTGGGTTTAGAACGTCGTGAGACAGTTCGGTCCCTATCTACCGTGGGCGCTGGAAATTTGAGAGGATCTGCTCCTAGTACGAGAGGACCAGAGTGGACGAACCTCTGGTGTACCGGTTGTGACGCCAGTCGCATCGCCGGGTAGCTATGTTCGGAAGGGATAACCGCTGAAAGCATCTAAGCGGGAAGCCTACCTCAAGATAAGATTTCCCTTGGACTTTATGTCCACTAAAGAGCCGTTGAAGACTACGACGTTGATAGGTTGGATGTGGAAGTGCGGTGACGCATGAAGCTGACCAATACTAATTGCTCGTGAGGCTTGACTATACAACACCCAA
>NZ_VOYA01000058.1:0-2884 GCF_013420465.1 Acinetobacter sp. YH01005
AGCAAGAGTGAACCACCTGATCCCTTCCCGAACTCAGAAGTGAAACCTCTTAGCGCTGATGGTAGTGTGGGGTTACCCATGTGAGAGTAAGTCATCGCCAGCTCATTATTCGAAACACCCCCTGATACGTCAGGGGGTGTTTTTTTATGTATGGAAAAGAAAAAGCACAAAATAGGAAAACGAGAGATATTTAAAAAGAATAAGGCTAAACAATGCTAAAAATTTACATCAAGGTGAGCCTATATTCTTTACAGTGAAGTTCAGTCTGCAATGTATAAAAATAATAGAATATACATACGCTCCAAGATCTCGATGAAGTCTCTGTTTTAGAGATATTGCAGCAACGCTTTGAGGCAAATATGCAGCGTCATCCAGAATTGCTTTGGGATGAAGTTAAAAACAATTGATAGTACAGTCCTCAGAACTAAAAATGTTAATCGAAATGGAAAAAACAGGCGGTGAGCCAGATATTGTAATGCTGAATCGGCAATCTCATGATCTGATATTTTATGATTGCAGCTTAGAGTCACCAAAGCCTAGACGCAGCTTGTGTTATGACCGTGATGCCTCGGAGAATCGGAAGGATCAGCCTCCCAAAAATAACGTAATAGACATGGTTCGAGACATCGGTGCTCAGCTTCTGACAGAAGAGGACTATCGAGCGATACAGCAAGTTTTTCATTTCGATTTAAAGACTTCGAGCTGGATTTTGACGCCAGTTGATATTCGGCAAAAGGGTGTAGCGCTGTTCTGTGATCGACGTTATGACCATGTGTTTAGCTATCACAATGGTGCACAATCATATTATTCGTCTCGTGGATTTCGCTGTAAACTTGTGATCGCTAAAGTTCAGCTCTAATTCAATAGATTTAAAAAGAACGTATTGAAAAAGAGCTTATCTAGATATGTGAGTGCGTTTGTTTTTTAGACATTTAAATTTTTTCTCAACTAAAAATAGAAATAAATGATCGTGTGTCTTTCTGAAGTTTAATGAAAGAATAGAAGAATTAGACCTGAAAAAAAGAGCATTATGGTTTATAAAATCAAGTTAAATAATCATATATTGATAATGTTTAATAATTAAACTAAAGCATGAAAAATAACACAATTAACATGTACTTATAAGCGACTAGATTTATTAAACATACGTCTAATATCCCTAGAAAACACTGTTCCGTATATTCCGTGGCTGTTGAATTTTACTTAAAAATTCAATGAATGTTATGGACAAGTACTCATGGGAGATGAGAACGATGACAACGGAAAAAATAGACATAAATTCTGTAGTCGATAAGGCTAAATTTACCCCGTTCCACTTCAATGTAGTGGCTTGGTGCTTATTGATTATTTTATTTGATGGCTACGATTTAGCGATTAATGGCGTGGTTTTACCATTATTGATGCAAGACTGGGGCTTAACTGCAATGCAAGCGGGGATGCTTGCCAGTACTGCGCTCGCAGGGATGATGTTTGGTGCCATGTTCTTTGGTTCTTTAGCAGATAAGATTGGCCGTAAAAAAGTCATCATGATCTGTATTGTTTTATTTAGTGGTTTGACCTTTGCCGGTGGTTTTGCGTCAAATCCAACAGAATTTGGTATTTTGCGTTTCTTGGCTGGTTTAGGGATTGGCGGTGTAATGCCTAACCTTGTGGCTTTAACGTCGGAATACGCGCCGCAGAAGATGCGTAGTACACTAGTAACGACGATGTTTAGTGGTTATGCAGTCGGTGGTGTGATGGCGGCACTTTTAGGTTCATGGTTCACCCCTGATTTTGGTTGGCAAATCATGTTCTTTATCGCAGGTATTCCACTTTTCCTTTTACCTGTCATTTGGAAATTCTTACCTGAATCTTTGGCATTTATGGTGAAAGAAAACAAACAGGAAAAAGCCCGCAGTATCGTGAAGCGCTTAGCGCCTGAAGTGAAAGTGACTGAAAATACAGTGTTCACTTTACCGCAAGAAAATGTACCTGAAGCTGCTAACGTGGTGAGTTTGTTCCGCCGTGGTCGTGCCGTAAATACATTGCTGTTTTGGGTGGCGTTCTTTACGTGCCTATTGACCATGTATGCGCTAAGCAGCTGGTTACCAAAACTGATGATGGCAGCCGGTTATTCTATGGATAACAGCTTGATGTTCATGATGGTCATGAACGTTGGCGCAGTTGTGGGTATTGTTGGCGGTGGTATTTTGGCTGACCGTTTCCATTTAAAACCTGTGCTGATGGTTTTGGGTATGATGGGGGCGATTGTGATGAGCTTGATGGGCTTCCAATCGAATCAGTTCTTGCTATACATTTTGGTATTCTTGGCAGGTGCTGCATCTATTGGTTCGCAAATGCTGCTATACAGCTATGTGGCGCAGTATTACCCACTTGCTGTACGTTCGACGGGTATTGGTTGGTCTTCTGCGATTGGTCGTATGGGCGCGATTGTAGGGCCGATCTTGATTGGTGGTTTGCTTGGTATGAACTTACCTGCGCATTTCAACTTTATGGCGGTGGGTTTACCTGTACTGATTACTGCGATCGCGGTTGCGTTGATTATGCATGACACAGACTCTGACAAAGTTGATGCGTTGCAACCTGCTAAAGCTTAAATAGATTTGAAATGAATAAGCCTCCGTAAGGGGGCTTTTCTAATTTTTGCGTCATTTTATGTCGCATGCATTTAATATTGAACTTTCAAATAGAATTTTTATAGATCAAAATTGTTCAAAATATATCTAGAGCTCATGAATGGGAAATTTGTTTAAAATAATTAGGGTGTGTTGACATTTACAGCCGATAAATTGAGCTAAAGAGGCAACCATATAAATATACAAGCTAAAGCAACAGCGCTTTGATAGTTACGTTTTAGCTTATCGTATCTTGTGGCAATTCCTCT